>CAXMLR010000352.1:0-12872 GCA_964194275.1 uncultured Solirubrobacterales bacterium | reverse complement strand
CCCCGCCGCCGGCGGCCGCCGCGCGGCGCATGATCAGCACGAACAGCAGGATCAGCACGAGTGTGGGCCCGAACCCGAAGATCACGCTCTGCAGAAACGAAGGCCCAGCGTCGGGGGATTTGGCGTCGATCGTGGCGCCTGCCGTCCGCAGCTGGTTAAACAGCTCGGTGCCGTTGGCGAACGCGGGCACCTGAGTGGAGAAGTTGGTCGTCGCGGGGGCGCTGGGGTCGCTGGGCGGATACTTGACTGCGTGCCTGAACGAGCCCTGGATGGCGTCACCGGTGGAGGAGATCTCCCCCACGTTCTTGGTCTGGACCTGGGCCAGGAACGTCGGGCTGTACGGGATCCGCACCCGCGCGTTCGGCTGTAGAGCCTGCGAGGAGATCCACAGGTTGAGTGCCAGCAACGCCAGCACCAGCAGGCCGACGAGCAGACGCGGGTTCGGCCGGTTGGGTAGAACCGGGCCCTTCGCTCCGGCGCGGCCGTCGGGCGCGGGGGTCACCCTCCAGCCCGGTGGAGCAGGCGGCGGCGCGGCCCCTCGCCCGCGGGGAGGTGCCGGTCGTCGAGAAGGTTCCTCGGCCATGGGGCTCAATTGTCGCAAGCGGTGACCGCGGGCCCGCGACGTTAGCCGCTCTCGAGCCGGGTCCTGAACGAGTCGGCGCCCTCGACGCTCGCTCCGGCCGCCCATGCGCGGTCGGCCAGCCAGTGATCAGAGGTCACGACTCTCACCGCCGACGGCCGTTCGCTTGCCCGCAGCAGGCGGATGATCTCGTCGTCGGCGGCGTCGCGCCGCGGCTTGGGGGCATGCGCGATGTCGATCACCGTGGAGCGGATCGGGGGGGACGGCTTTCGCTCGAACACGACCGTCACGTCCTCGTTCTCACCGGCCGCCCAGCGCTCGAGCAGATCGACGAGGCGGAGCATCGCCGCGTCGCGGTCGCGCCACCACCCGTCCGGGCGGGTGCCGATCACGTTCATCCCGTCGACGAGCCAGCGCACGCGTCCCAGACTACGCGCGTGGCCAGGGGCAGACTCTCAGTCGCCATCGTCCCGGGGGGCGCGCCGGCCGCGTTTGCGGTCGGCTTGGATCCGCTTGGCTTGGAGTCGGCGCTGTTTGGCACCCGCGCTCGGACGGGTCGGACGCCTCGGCCGCGGCACCGCCAACGCCCCGGTGAGCCGGGCTTGCAGCCGCTGGAGCGCCAGCTCGCGGTTGCGGATCTGGCTGCGGGCGTCCTGGGCGACGGCCACGACCCGAGGGCCGAGCCGCGCGGTGATCCGCTGCCGCTGCGCCTCGCTCAGCGCACGCGATGCTGCGACGTCGAAACTGGCTTCCACGCGCGAGGCGGTGACGTTGGCGTGCTGGCCGCCGGGACCGGATGAGCGGGACGCGCGCAGAGTCACCTCGCGCAAAGGAATCGCGCCGTGTCGGCCCAGAGGCATCGGATCCTCCATGCCCGGAAGGATGACCTGTGATCCGGTTGCGAGCGCGCGCGGGCGGGCTGGGCCTTCCGCGCGGAGTGCGTGATACCGTGCCGCCCGGTAAGGCCGCCCTACGGACGGCGAGACGGCGGTGCAGGCCCCGGTGGTATTCGAAGAACATCGCGCGGTAGCAGCACTTCAAGCTTCGGAGGAACACTCCCATATGCCAACCGGAACGGTTAAGTGGTTCAGCGACGAGAAGGGATTCGGCTTCATCACCCCTGATGAGGGCAGCCGAGACCTGTTCGTGCATCACTCGAGCATCAACGCCGACGGCTACCGCTCGCTGGCCGAGGGCGCAAAGGTCTCCTATGAGGAGGAGGCCGGGCCGAAGGGCCCGAAGGCGATCAACGTCGAAAAACTGTAGCCGCGCCGCGGCCGACAAGAGCCCGCCGGGATGACGCCGGCAGCGACCCAAGCCGCGCGGGTCCGTACCCACCACATCTATTGCGTGGCGATCCTTGATGGCTGACTGGGTGACTATCTCTTCGCTGGCGACTGCCGGTGGCACTTTGGTGCTGGCGGTGGCGACGTTCAGCTCGGTTCGATCCGCTAACCGGTCCGCTCGGGTGGCGGAGCTGTCGCTGCTCACGGGGCTGCGCCCCGTGCTGATCCCCTCGCGCGAGGATGATCCGACGGTCCGGGTGCGGTTCGGCGATGGACACAGCTTGTGACGCTCGCGGGCCATCAGGGGGCGCTGGAACACGCCAACGGCCACCTGTACATGGCGCTTGGCCTTCGCAACGGGGGGACGGGCCTGGCCGTGCTGCACGGCTGGCATGCGGAGGCCCTGGTTCGCGAGCGCCAACGTGAGAGGCCGGACCCCGATCGCTTCCGGCGCCAGCAGCTCGACCTCTACATCCCGGCGGGTGACACCGGCTTCTGGCAAGGCGCGATCCGTGACCCCCAGGACCCCTACCACGAGGGCATTCGCAGCGCCCTCAGCTCCGGCTCGCGCGTGCAAATCGACATCCTCTACGGCGATTACGAGGGCGGCCAACGCACGGTCGCGAGGTTCGGTATCGGCCCGGACGCCGAAACCGGCGAGACGCGCTCCCAGACAATTCACTACTGGAATCTGGATCGGGTCGATCCGCGCTGAACGGTGGCTACGCTGATTGGTAGTGAGCCGATCGCCCCAGATAGAACTGCTGTGGTGGGAGGGGTGTCCCTCGACCGAGGGTGCGCTCGGGCAGCTGCGTGAGATCCTGGGCGAGTTCGGTTTCGGTGGCACAGATGTACAGATGCGGGAGATCCGGACGGACGCGCAGGCCGCCGAAACCGGCTTCCGCGGTTCGCCCACGATCCTGATCGACGGCGTCGACGTCGCCCCAGAGCTCGCCGCCCCCGCGGATCCCAATCCCCTGACCTGCCGGCTCTACCGCCGCCGCGATGGTCGGATATCGCCCACCCCGGACCCCGACGATGTGCGTGAGGCGGTGCGGGCCGCCGCCGCCCGCGGGAGGTGACGCCACGATGACGATCGCGATCGGCCAGCCGGCCCCCGACTTCGAGCTGCCGGACACCGAGGGGCGCAGCTGGAGCGCAGACGCTGCGGGAGCTCCGGCCACGGTGATCGTCTTCACCTGCAATCACTGCCCCTACGCTCTGGCCTGGCACGAGCGAGTCGCTGCGGTGGCCCGGGACTACGCCGAGCGGGGTGTGCGCGTGCTGGCGATCAACTCCAACGACGCTGATCGCTACCCGCGTGACTCACTTCAGGCGATGCGCGAGCGCGTCCACTCCGAGGTTTGGCCGATGCCCTATCTGCACGACGCCGAGCAGACCACGGCCCGGGCCTACGGCGCGAAGACCACACCCGACGTGTTCATTCTCGATTCCGAGCAACGCCTGCGCTATCGCGGCGCCCCGGACAGCGACCACGACGACCCCGGCCAGCAGGCGCAGTGGATTCGCTCGGCTCTCGACGAGCTTCTGGCCGGCCGCCAGCCCGAGACGGCGGAGACCAAGCCGGTCGGCTGCTCGATCAAATGGAAGCCCTGAGCGGGCGGTGGCCGTGAGGCGGCGCTCAGGCGACGTGGCCGTCGTCGGGCTCGAGCGGGAGCCCGGCCGCGGCCCAGTCGTGTAGCCCGCCGGCCATGTTGTGCGCGTCGAAGCCCGCGTCGCTGAAGGCCTCGGTGGCCATCGCGGAGCGGCTGCCGCTGCGGCAGTAGAACACCACCGGCTTGTCCCGGCCGATCGTATCCGCCGACGCGGCGAGCTGGCCCAGCTCGATCAGCCGACCACCGGCAACCCGCCCGGCTTCGTGCTCGTAGCTCTCGCGGACATCGATGAGCTGAATCTCGCCGCGCTCGAGGAGCTCTGCCACCTGCTGGGGACTGAGATCTGCGCCCATCGACCCAGCGTAGCGATCGGGGCTCATCCCCCTTCCTAGGTCTCCATAACCATGCTGATGCCAAACATCCTGCATCTCCGCTACTCTGCCGTTCGACCTACAGACCCAGCCGAATCTCCGCGGTGCCCGGCCGGCGGAGAACGGGGGACCCATTGAAGCCGCATTGGCTTCGGGGGCGAATCGCCAAATTTTTGGCGTAGCGCAGTCTCTTTCAGCGCGAGCCCGACAGCTAACCCCGTAGGCACGAGAAAGAGAAGGGGTTGTATTGCTGTCCCCACGTCTACGACGAGTCACCCGCGCTGTCAGCACCGCGTCGGTTGCCCTCACCCTGATCCCGGCCGCGAGCGCCGTGGCCAGCTCCGGGCGCGGCCCCGCGAACCCCGCCAGCGGAGGCGCATCCCCGGGTGCCATCAGCCGCACGGCGCAGCTCGGCGGTCGCCACACCTATCCTGGCGATTCGGAGCACCTCGGTGACCGGATCCTCCACTCGGGAATGTCCGGCCACGACGTCCGAGTGCTGCAGGACTTCCTGACCCAGGCCGGCTTCCCGACGCCGGTCCTCGGCCGCTTCGGCCCCACCACTGCGAGCCACGTGAGGGCATTCCAGCGCGCGCATCAGCTCCGCGCCAACGGCGTCGTCACGTGGACCGTCGCGCAGGCCCTGCGCACGGCGATCGGCCGGACCCAGACCGCCACGCTACCCGAGACGACGGTGCCCGGCGGCCGGGCTCAGATCAGCAACGGGCTGGCGGTCGCCCCGGCGGACGCTCCCGCGGCGGTTAGGGCGGTCATCGCGGCGGGCAACCGCATCGCGTTCAAGCCTTACGTCTACGGCGGAGGCCACGGCACTTGGAACGACTCGGGCTACGACTGCTCGGGCTCGGTCAGCTATGCGCTCCACGGTGGTGGGCTGCTGTCCTCCCCCGAGGACTCGGGCACGCTCGAGTCCTACGGTCGCTCAGGCGCCGGAACCTGGATCACGATCTGGGCCAACGGCGGACACGTCTACATGTACGTCGCCGGGCTGCGCTTCGACACCAGCGCCCAGGGTGAGTCCGGGGGCTCGCGGTGGACCAGGCAGGGACGTTCCAGCGCCGGCTACGTCGAGCGTCACCCGTCAGGAATGTAGCCGCCGGGCGTGCGCGGGAGGGTCCGAAGATCCCCACCCTCCGGGGCGCGGGCTGATTTGAAGCAGAACTGAATCAGGCTGCCGCTGAGCTGGGCGTTCTCGAGCTGTGCCGAAGCCTTGCACGGGGTCGGGGTGAACTCCCCCTCACGGGTCTTGACGAGCGGCCGGCGGCGAGGCGTTGGCTTGCAGCCGGCCGCCGACGGCCGAGCGTACCCCACCTTCCGCGCGGCTCCGGAGACCGGTGTGACGTAGCATCCAGAGGGCCATGCCTGTGCTCCCCGAGTCTTCCGTCGCCCGCACCAGCTAGCGCGATGCCGGGTTCGACGCCGACGCCGCGCCGCATCGTCGGCTCGGCGCTGGCGGCACTGACGGTGGGTCTGGGCGCTGCCAGCCTGATCGCCGGGTTCAGCAGCTCGTTTCCGCTGCGGGCCCTGCAAGGTTTAATGGTTTTCGGCGCGGGGGCCGTGATCATCGGTGGTGCGGCCCTGCTGGTGATGATCCGGCTGGCAGGGTGGCGCGATCCGGAGTCAGAGGACGATTTTGAGGCGCTCGTGCAGCGGACCGAGCGGCTGGCTGCTGATGACTCGTGGGGCGACACGGAGGACTACGAGACGGGCGCCGACGAGGATGACGGGGGCGGCATCGACCCCTATGATGAGGATGACTTCAAGCTGCTCGTTCGCTCAGCCCTGGATGACCTGCCGCTCGAGTTTCATCGCGCGCTCGAGCACGTGGCGGTCGTGGTCTCCGACGGGGGCCGGCGCCGCCGCGCCTACGGGCTCTACCAGGGCGACACCGTCGCGCGTGATTACTTCCACGATCGAATCGTGATCTTCCGGGACATGCTCGTGCGCGATTTCGGCCACGACCCGGACCTGCTTCGGGCCCAGGTGACGCGGACCGTTCGCCACGAGCTCGCCCACCACCTCGGATGGGACGAGAAGGGCGTGCGCGGTTTAGGGTTATGAAGTACTGGCCCTCTCGCGGGGGCCTCGTGATTCGTCTTCTCATCCCTCCGAGCAGGAGCAACGCCGAAATGCCAGAAGCAGTCATCGTCGACGCCGTCCGCACGCCGATCGGCCGTGCGATCAAAGGCTCTCTGAAGACCGTTCGCGCCGACGAGCTGGCGGCGATCCCGATTCGCGCGTTGGTCGAACGTAACTCCGACGTCGACTTCGCCGAGACGGTCGACGTGCTGATGGGGGCTGCCTCGGGCATCGGCGAGCAGGGCTACAACGTCGGACGCAATGCCGCCCTGCTCGCGGGGCTGGACCACCACGTGCCGGGCTGTACGGTGAACCGCTTCTGCGCCTCGTCGCTGATGACGATCCGAATGGCTTCGCACGCGATCAAGGCGGGGGAGGGCGATCAATACATCGCCGCCGGAGTCGAAGCCGTCTCCCGCGCGGGACTTGGCGCAGGCATGATGGACGAGGCCAAGCATCCGAAGCTGAACGGATCCGAGGGGTCGCTCTACGACGTCTACATCCCGATGGGGCTGACCGCCGAGAACGTCGCGGAGCGCTGCAACGTCAGCCGCGAGGCGCAGGACGAGTGGGCGGTGATCTCGCAGTCGCGGGCGGTCGAGGCCCGGGACTCCGGCCATTTCGATCGGGAGATCGTCCCGGTGACCGTGCCCGCACACAAGGACCAGGACCGGGAGGGCAACGAGATCGACGTCGAAGAGACCGTGGTCGACAAGGACGACGGTCCACGCGCGGGCACGACGATGGAGGTTCTGGGCCAGCTGAAGGCCGCCTTCAAGGAGAACGGCACCGTCACGGCGGGCAACTCGTGTCCCTTGAACGACGGGGGCGCCGCCGTGCTGATCATGTCCGAGGAGAAGGCGCGTTCGCTCGGCCTGACTCCGAAGGCGCGGATCGTCGCGTCCACGGTTGCCGCGATCCGCCCGGAGATCATGGGGCTCGGCCCGATCCCCGCGATCAAGATGCTGCTCGAGCAGACCGGCATGTCGATGGACGACATCGACATCGTCGAGATCAACGAGGCCTTCGCGGCTCAGATCGTCCCCTGCAAGGACGAACTGGGCATCGATGATGAGAAGCTCAACCCGTTCGGCGGCGCGATCGCCCTCGGGCACCCGTTCGGGATGACCGGCGCGCGGATCATGACGACACTGCTCAACGGGTTGGAGAGGCGCGACGGCAGGTTCGGCATCGAGTCGATGTGCGTCGCCGGAGGGATGGGCCAGGCAATGCTGGTCGAGAGGCTCGCGTAGCGCCCAGGGCGGCAGGCGGGCAGCTGCGCTGGTGCTGGCCGGCCCGCTGCTCGTGCTCGGGCCGGACGATGCCCACGAGATCGACGATCCCGGGCGGCGGTAATGTCGTCACGCTTCCGGGCTTGCGCGGCTCGACGTTCCTTGTCGACCCACCCCACCGGCGACCTGCGGCAGACGTTCACCGTCACCGCCGACCAGCCGGTCGCGGGCGGCGCGGGCGCACAGGCGCTAGCCCGGCTCTCGGAGCTCGGCCAGCGCCTGGCGCAACCCTTCCGCCGCGACCGACAGCGGCGGATCGAGGTCGCGGTCGCCGAGGAGGCCGAAGCAGACCTTGCCGTCGTAGGAGATGATGCCGACCGACAGGGCCTGGTTGGCAGGGTTGAGCGGAACGATGGGGTGGACCTCGAGCAGCCGCACGCCGCTGAGGTAGAACGGCTGCTGGGGACCGGGGATGTTGGAGACGACCAGGTTGAACGCGCGGACCGTGCCCATCGCCCGGGCGAGCAGGCCGGAAATCAGCGGAGGCGCCCAGCCGGAGGCACCGACCATCAGTGCGCCCGCGCGCACGGCGGCTGACTGCTTGAGTTGCCGGGTCTGCGCCGAGATGGCTCTGACGCGGGCTGCCATCTCGGCCTCGCCGATGGGCAGATCGACGAAAACGGTGGAGATCCGGTTGCCGAGCTCGCCGGTCTCCGTCGGCTCTCGCACGCTGACCGGAACCAGCGCGACCAGGGCGCGAGCATCGCTTCCCGTGCGAGGGCCGATCTCGTTGCCGGCATCGGCGAGGTACCGGCCGAGCATCCCCGCGACCACAGCCAGCACAGCGTCGTTGACCGTTCCGCCCGCGTCCTTGCCGGCGCGCTTCAGCGCGCCGAGTTCGCCGTGAGCGACGGCGTAGCGGCGGTTGGGGGAGATGGGACGGTTCAGCGGCGTCATCGGCGCCTGCGGGCGGGAACGCGCCAGCTCGAGCGCCACGTCGGTGGCCCGGCGCATGTCGCCCGTCGCTCGGCGCATGTCCCCGGCCGCGCGCCGAGGATCCGGGTCAAGCGCGCGCAGCATGCCGTCGATCATCAGCTTTGGCGCTCGGGCCAGCGGGCGGCTGGCCAGCCGGGCCACGTGGCCGCGCAGGTCGTACTTGCGCGGCGACCACTCCTGTTCGGGCGGCGGGATCTCCAGTGGCTCCACGGTGGGGTCGAGCACCAGGGCCGCCATCCCGATCGCTGCCATCCCATCGACGAGCGCGTGGTGCACCTTGAACAGCAGACCGTTGCCGCCGCCCTTCATCCCCTCGATCAGCGTCGCCTCCCACAATGGCCGGGCGCGGTCGAGACGGTGTGAGAACTCCCGCCCGACCAACGCGCCGAGCTCGTCCTCTCCGCCGGGAGCGGGCAGGCTCGCCTGACGCACGTGCCAGTCGAGATCGAATCCCCGGTCGTCGGTCCACACCGGATTGGCCAGCCCGAGCGGGGCCTCCTCGAGCCGCTGGCGCAGCCGCGGGATGAAATGGATCCGCTCGGCGATCCGGTCGGCCACCATCCTCCGGGTCAGCGGTGGGTCGGCGTCGAACACGAGCAGCCCGCCGACGGCCATGTTGATCGGCCCGTGCTCGGCCGCGAGCGACGAGCGGTCAGCGGGCGAGAGCTCCTCGGTCACCGCGCGTGCCACCTCGGCGGCCTTCGCAACGCGGCATCGAACCTGATCACTTCGCCGCCCCGCATCTCGTTCTCGACGATAGGCACGGCCAGCGAGGCGAACTCCTCCGGCCGCTGCCTTCGATCCGCATCGGCGGAAACCCTACTGCGCGACGCGAGCCTACTGTGTGACGCGGGAGCCCAGCGAGAGCGCGAACAGCTCGTCCGGGTCGGTGAACCACGCATCCAGCTCCAGGCCTGCCGCCGCGAAGTCCGCCTGCACCCGGGCGCGGGTGAACTTGGCGCTGATCTCCGTGCGCACCTCCTCGCCGGCGGCGAACTCGACTCGCAAGCCGAGATCCGCAATCAGGACGCTGCACGGTCGCTGGGCTCTCAGGCGCATCTCGACCCATTCGTGACGGCGATCGAAGAACGCGATGTGGTCAAACGTGTCGGGAACGAAGTCGGCATCGAGCTCCCGGTTGATCACGTGCAGGACGTTGCGGTTGAACTCGGCGGTGACGCCGGCGCGGTCATCGTAGGCGGCTTCGATCACCGCTGGGTCCTTGACGAGATCCGTCCCCAGCAGCAACCGATCCTCCGGACCGAGAACGGCCGCGATCTTTCGCAGCAGCCCGCGTCGCGGGCCGGACGGGAAGTTGCCGATCGTGCCGCCGAGCAGGGCTACGATCCGCGGCGCGCCGGACGGCGGGATGCGCTCGAGGTGGCGCTCGAAATCACCGATCATCCCGTGAATGCGGAGCCCGTCGTACTCCTCCACAAGTTGCTCGGCCGCTTCGCGCACGACGGTCTCGGACACGTCGAACGGGACATATCGCCGGAGCCCACCGGCCTCGGACATCGCGTCGAGCAAGACCCGCGCCTTCTCGGCCGAACCGGACCCGAGCTCGACCAGTTCTCCGGCGCCGATGGCCGAGACGATCTCGCCGGCGCGCTCGGCGAGAATCCCCTTCTCGGTACGAGTTGGGTAGTACTCGTCGAGTTCGCAGATGCGCTCAAACAGCTCTGACCCACGGGTGTCGTAGAAGTGCTTGGGCTGGAGCTCCTTGAACGGACGGGTCATCCCATCGAACACGTCGCTGGCCAGGCTCCGTTCCTCGGCCTCGGAGAGCCAGGACTCAATCCGGATGGCGGCCGTCGCGGCGAGCGCTTTCACGGCAGATCCTTGGCGATCCGGAACCCGGAGAAAATCTGACGACGCACGGGGTAGTCCCAGTTGCGGAAGGTCGGGCTGATCACCTCGGCGCAGGTGGCCCACGAGCCGCCCCGCAGCACGCGATGCTCGTCGCCGAAGAACACCTGCGAGTACTCCTTGTAGGGGTACGGCGCGAACCCCGGATATCCGTCGAAGCGGCTCGAAGTCCACTCCCAGACATCGCCGATCATGCCGTGACAGCCATGGGGCGAGGCGCCGGCGGGGTGAGCCCCGGCGGGGTTCGGTCCGCCCGCGCCGCGATCCAGGTTCGCGTGGGTGCCGGCGTGGGGCGACTGCTCACCCCACGGGAATCTGCGGGCCTGCTGCTCCTCCTGGTCCCAGGTCGCCGCCTTCTCCCACTCCGCCTCGTCGGGGAGCCGGGCGCCGTGCGCGCGTGCGAAGGCGTCGGCCTCGAACCAGGAGACGTGGACGACGGGTTGGAGCGGATCGATCCTTTCGAGCCTTCCGAGACGCCACTGTGAGCGCCGGTCCGCCGTCCACCCACCAGGTCGTGCGATGTCGTACTCCTCTTTCCAGGACCAGCCCTCGTCCGACCACCACTCGCGTCGCTCATAGCCCCCGCCCTCCACGAATGTGAGGTAGCTGGCGTTGGTAATCGGGGTTTGGCCGATCAGGTAACCGCGGACATCGGTCCGGTGCAGTGGTCGCTCGTTGTCGTAAGCGAAGCCGTTGGCCGGAGCGCCGATCGAGCATGGGCCGGCCGGCATCTCGATCAGCTCGAACCCGGTGAAGGCAGGCCCCGCAGTCCTCAAGGCGCTCGTGCGCTCGGTGGAGGAGCGGTACCCGCTGATCCGCGCGAGCTGGATCGTCTGCAGCATCGTCTCGCCATGTTGCAGCTCATGACGGAGCACCATCTCGTGCAGGCCGCCGTCGCCGATCCCCTGCTGCTCGACCACTTCCAGCGTCCGGCCGCGAACATCGTCGAGATACTCCCGCGCCTGGGCGGGGCGCAGGTACGGAAGCTCGCCCCGCCCCGAGCGGGGGGTCTCGAACGCGTCGTAGACGTCGGCCAGATCGTCGCGCAGGAGCGGGCGGCAGCCGAAACGGTGCACCAGCCAGAGGTCCTCGAACGCCGCGATATGCCCGAGGTCCCAGACCAGCGGGCTCATCAGCGGAGAGTGAACGCACTCCAGGTCGCTCTCAGACACCGACTGAACGAGCCCGAGGGTGCGCTCGCGCGCGTCCTGTAGCGCCTGCACCGCATCGTCCGGCCTCAGGTCAGCCGCGGCTGCGATCGAGGGGGCCATCTACAGGATTTTGACATCCCCGTTCCGAGGGGAAATGAAACTGAAGAGTTCAGCCGATCGCGTAGCGGAGATACAACGAATCGTTGCGCTCGAGCAACCACAGGAGCCTGACGCGCTGCGGCTCAGGCAGTTCCGCACCGGTGGCGATGGCCGGGCCCTGACCGCCGCCGGCCAGCTTGGGGGCGAGGGTCAGGAACAGCTCGTCGACCACCGTCTCTCGCAGCAGGGCGCCAAACAAGGTTGGTCCTCCCTCGCATAGCAGCGAGCGGATGTCGTGCTCGGAGCGTAAGCGCCGCATGACTGTGGTCAGCGTGAGCTCGCCCGGATCGATGCGAATCACCTCGACCTGGGCCGCCCACCCCTGATCGACGATCTCGGTGGGGGAGAAGATCGCCACGCGCGCTTCAGGCTCGGCGAACAGCGGAATGTCCCGGGGTAGATCCCCGCTGCGAGTGACGATGCAGGCGAGCGGCTCCGCCGGGCGCCCCTGGGCAGCTCGCCGCTGCCGTCGCTCCGGCTTACCGAGGATTCGCCCGTAGGACTCGGTGCGGAGCGTTCCGGTGCCGGGGAGAACGGCGTCGAACTGCTCCCGCAAGCCGTGGAACATCGCGCGGTCGCCGTCGTCTCCGAGCGGCCCCGAACGCCCGCCGAGCGTGGCCCGGCCGTCGGCGCTGGCGACGAAGTTGACGACCGTGTGGGGCCGCTCCTCGCGGGCGGCCTCGCCGGGGGCAAGCGAGGCCAGGAGGGCGTCGACCTCGACCGAGGCCGGTTCGGGTAACAGCTGGCGGAACTCCATCGGCCGGCGAACCTAGCACTCGAGCTGTCCCCGCCGCGGATGCGACGCCGCTCACTGGAAACCGGTTAGGCTCCGCGCGGATGGACGTCAAGGCGATTGACCGCGGAGAGCTGATAGCGGTGGTGGGTGGGATCCTGCTCGCGATCTCGCTGTTCCTGAACTGGTTCACGCTAGGCAATCCCAACACCGTGCTCAACCAGTGCGCGCATCCGACGCAGTTCGGCGCTCCGAGCACCGGCTGTTCCGGCTGGGACTCGCTCTCGGCGATCCGCTACATATTGCTGATCGCAGCCGCGGCGCCGTTGATTCTCGCCTACATCATCGTTCGCGGGCATGCGCTGTCGTGGCCGCGCGGAGAGCTGACGGCGGTCACTGCGCTGGTGGCGCTAACGGTCACGGTGTTCCGGGGCTTCATTGCCAAGCCGGGCTCGCCACCTGGCCAGATCGGGATCGATCTCGGCTGGGGGGTGGCTCTGCTCGCGGGCCTACTGATCCTTCTCGGCTCCGTCTTCCGGGCTCGCGAGAGTGCCGGCCGGAGAAAACCGCCCGGCGTCCTGTGAGCGCGCCTCGGGACAACATCCGTCCCGACCGGAACCTGGCGCTCGAACTCGTGCGGGTGACCGAGGCGGCGGCGCTGGCCGCCGCACGGATGGTCGGGCGCGGGGACAAGGAGGGCGCCGACCAGGCGGCCGTCGACGCGATGCGGTACGTGCTCGACTCCGTCTCGATGGATGGCGTCGTCGTGATCGGCGAAGGCG
>CAXMLR010000351.1:0-2618 GCA_964194275.1 uncultured Solirubrobacterales bacterium | reverse complement strand
CACCCAGATCGCCGAGGCAATACGGCTCGGCCCCTATGTGATGCCTAACTTCTCCAACCGTCAGATCGACACCAGGCAGATCAATTCGATCATCCGTTACATCCTCTACACCCGCCACCCGGCCGACCGCGGGGGATGGGGGATCGGGCACATCGGTCCCATCCCGGAAGGCATGGTCGCCTGGCTGCTGGCGCTGACCTCGATGCTGCTGATCGCCCGCGTGATCGGAAAGCGCACGACATGACCGAACGTCAAAGCCACGCAGACGGCGGCGCGAACGGCGGTCAGTTGGACACTGAGACGCGCAAGCTTGTCGTGCCGGGTGAGGTCGAGCCCGAGCGCACCCGTCGCGCGGAGCGCCAGGTTGTTGGCCTGCTGGTCGGTGCGGGCGCACTGGGCGTCGTGTTCTGTCTGCTGTTTGCGTTCGCGCCGGATAACACCCAGCTGCTCGGCCTTTCCTTTGGGGTAGCCGTGCTGATGCTCGCCGCTGCGCTGCTGCTGGCCGCCGAACGCGTGGTTCCTCAGGAGACCGACGTCGAGCCTCGCCCGGTGCTGGCCGAGACGCGCGAGATTGAGGAGCGCGATGTCGTTGCGGACGTCGCGGCCGCTGGGAGGGGCGTCTCCCGCCGGCGGCTGCTGGGCCGCGCGGCCGGCGTCGCTGGCGCGGGCCTCGGTGCGGCCGCGATCGTGCCGCTGGCCTCGTTGGGACCTAACGTCGGCGAGACGCTCTACAGCACCCCGTGGCGCAAGGGCACCCCGCTCGTCGACGAGCAGGGCAATCTGATCACCGCCGACGATGTGATCCCGCGCTCGTTCACGACCGCGTTTCCCCAGGGCGCTGACATGCGTGAGCTCGGGTCCCCAGTCGTGGTCGTCCGGATCGACCCCAGCACGCTTCAGCTGCCCACCGCGCGGACCAGCTGGGCACCCGAGGGAATCCTGGCCTACTCGAAGATCTGCACCCACGCCGGCTGCGCGGTGTCGCTCTATCGCGCGCCGCTTGACCAGGCGACCTCACAACTGACCCCAGCGCTCGTCTGCCCCTGTCACTACTCCACGTTCGACGTCCGGCGCGGCGCGGCGGTCGAGTTCGGGCCCGCCGCGCGGCCACTGCCCCAACTACCGCTCGAGATCCGCTCTGACCGGGTTCTGGTGGCCGGCGGAGGCTTCTCAGGGCCGATCGGCCCGTCGTGGTGGGGTGTACGCCGCGAGGGCCGCACCAGGTAGGCGCTATGACCGATCGACCCAACCCCCCTGAGGAGACCAACGGCGTTGACGCCGTGCGCTTCATCGACCAACGCCTGGGGGCGGCCCCGCTGCTGCGCAAGGCGATGCGCTACCTGTTCCCCGACCACTGGTCGTTTCTGATCGGCGAGATCGTCCTCTACTCGTTCATCGTGCTGATCGCCACCGGGATCTACCTCGCGCTGTTCTTTGACCCCAGCACGTCAGAAACCGTCTACCACGGCAGCTTCGCGCCGCTGCAAGGCCAAACCGTCTCTCAGGCGTTCGCCTCGACGGTGAACATCTCCTACAACGTGCCCGCCGGTCTGCTGATCCGCCAAACCCACCACTGGGCCGCGCTGGTCTTCGCGGCCGCGATCGTCGTGCACATGATGCGCGTGTTCTTCACCGGCGCGTTTCGCAAGCCACGCGACCTCAACTGGTACATCGGCGTGACCCTGCTCACCCTCGCCCTCCTGGAGGGATTCTTCGGCTACTCACTCCCCGATGACCTGCTCTCAGGCATCGGTCTGGCGATCGGCTACGGCGTCGCGCTATCGATCCCCGTGATCGGCGCCAACCTCGCGTTTCTGATCTGGGGCGGACAGTTCCCCGGCTCACCAAGCTTTGAGCCCCGTCTATATATCGCGCACGTATTCCTGCTCCCCGCCGCCCTGGCCGTGCTGATCACCGCCCACCTGGCGATCATCATGCGCCAGAAGCACTCACAATTCCGCGGCCCCGGCCACCGCGAAGACAACGTCGTCGGAACCCCGATGTGGCCCGGATATGCGCTCCGCGCCACCGGCCTGCTGTTCGCCGTCGCCGGCGTCCTGATCCTGCTCGGCGGCCTGGTCCAAATCAACCCCGTGTGGCAGTACGGACCATTTCACCCCTGGGTCGGTACCAACGGAGCCCAGCCCGACTGGTACCTGGGCTGGCTGATCGGCGCACTGCGCCTGATGCCACCGATCGAGCTGCACATCTTTGGCTACACCCTGTTCCCCAACCCGTTCTTCGGCGGCATCCTGTTCCCCGGCATCGTGTTCACCGTGCTCTACGCCTGGCCGGCCCTCGAGCGCAAAGTCACCGGCGACCACGCCCGCCACGACCTGATCGACCGCCCACGCGACAACCCAGCGCGCACCGCGATCGGCGCCTCCTTCTTCAGCTGGGTCGCGGTCATCTTCGTCGCCGGCGCCGCCGACCGCATCCTTGTCAGCGTCGGCATCCCCTACGTCACCCAGCTGTGGTTCTTTCGCTTCGCTGCAGTGCTCGTGCCCGCAACAGTGTTCTTTGTCACCCACAAGATCTGTCACGAGCTCAGTCACGACGAGAGCCATCCCCTGCGGGAATGGAGCGGCACCATCCTACGGCGCGGCGGGAACGGCGGG
>CAXMLR010000350.1:0-6601 GCA_964194275.1 uncultured Solirubrobacterales bacterium | reverse complement strand
GGTGGGCGCGAGCGCCCATGATTGTTCATGTGGTCCTCGTCCCAGAGCGTGGCGAAGATGCGGCCGCCGACGCGGAACGATGGGCGTCCGTGGTGATCGCGCTCGAGCGCAGCGGGCAGCGCCAGGGCGAGGCCTCGGGCCTCGTCAGGTGAGATTATCTTCGCCCTCCGCGGCTATGCTCGCGGCGATGCATCTGGCTGAGCTCAGCGCGCCTGAACAGCGGGTGCTCGGCTGCCTGATCGAGAAGCGCTGGACCACGCCAGACCAGTATCCCCTCTCGGTCAACGCGCTGCGTCTGGCCTGCAACCAGTCCACCAACCGAGACCCCGTGACCAGCTACGACGAGGGGACGGTCACGCGGGCGGCCCAGCGCCTGTGCCGGTATGAGCTGGCGCGGATGGCCAGCGGTCACACCAGCCGCGCGGTCAAGTACCGCCATCTCGCCGAGGAGGCACTCGGGCTGGACCGTGAGGCGCTCGGGGTGCTCGGCGTGCTGCTGCTCCGGGGGCCGCAGACGCCGGGGGAGCTGAAGGGCCGCGCGGAGCGGATGGCGCGGTTCGATTCCCTCGCGGATGTCGAGCGCGTGCTCGTCGTCCTGACCGACCGTGGCTACGCGCGCAGCCTGGGTCGGCGCCCGGGCCAGAAGGAGGACCGGTTCCTCCACCTGCTCGGCAGGCAGGAGGAGAGCCTGCCGGGCGAGCGACCGCAGGCCACGAGCCCGGTGCGCCCGCCGACGACGCCCGGGATCGAGCCGCGCGTGGCCGCCCTGGAAACCGAGCTCGCCGACCTGCGATCCGAGCTGTCCGCCGTCCGCCAGGAGCTGTCCGCCCTGCGCGAGCAGCGCTCGCTGCCCCCGTCGTAACTCAGGCCGGCAGCCCGAGTCCGACCAGGTAGGTCGCCCCGCCGACGATCAGGCCGGCCAGCGTCATCTCGAGTCCCGCCGACCACCAGGTGCGCAACGTGACCAGGGACTTGGCCGCGCCGACCATGAAGTGCGCGACCAGCGACACGATCGCCGCCGCGACGATCGCGGTGGTGCCCGTCGTGATCATGAACGGAATCACCGGAACGATCGCTCCGAGGCCGGTGGAGACGCCGGCGGCCAGGGCGGCCTCGCCGGCGTTGCCGCCGCTCTGCCCGGCGCCTCCGAATTCCTCGGCCGACAGCGCTTGGAGCATTGCGTCAGGATGCTGCGACATCCGCTCGGCGAGCTCGTCGGCAGTCTTTTCGTCGATCCCCTTCAGCTGGTAGAAGAGCGAGAGCTCCTCCTTCTCCTCCTCGGGATGCTCGGCGATCTCCTGTCGCTCGCGTTCGACGTTCGCGGCGCGCACCTCGGCCTCGGAGCGTTCGGCGAGAAATGCGCCCGTCGCCATCGAGAGCGCCGAGGCGATGGCTCCCGCCAGGCCAGCGGTCAGCACGGAGGTCGAGCCACCGGTCGCGCCGGAAACCCCGGCCACGATGCCGAACACGGCGGCGAGGCCGTCATTGGCGCCATAGATCGCACCGGAGATCCAGCCTCCGCCGGTCATGTGCCATTTCTCGCGCCCGAGGATGCGGTCGAGCCGGGTCCGGGCACCGGGAACGGCCAACGGCGTCGCGTCGGACACCCCGCCCGGCCCAGTCCATGGCGGATCCGGAGCGCCTGCGCCGTCCCCTGAGCCACCGCCCGAGCGGATGTCCTGGACGGCGAGCGAATGGGAGCGCTCCTCTTTGCGGATCTCGCGCAACAGACCATCGGTCACCGGATCTCCGGTCGAACGCTTATAGAGGTCGTCGACCTCATCGTCCTCGGCGGCCTCGCGTGCGGCGAGCAACCGATCGACGGGAGCGATCTTTGCCTGCATCCGCAGCCATAGGGGAATCCGCACGCTGGACGGGTCGGGCACGGGGATGCCCAGCTCCCGCATCCGGTGCTCGAGCCGGGAGCGGTGAACACTCTCGGCCTCGGCCATGCGGCGCAGGATGTCCGCCTCACGATCGGGCATCCGCTGAGCGATCAGGTGATACACCCCTCCCGCGACGATCTCGCCGTGCCACGCCTTGAGCAGGCGCTCCCGTACCTGGCCAGTGGCTTCGCTCACGGTCCCAGCCTAGCCAACGCCGCCGCTAGCCTTGCTGCCGAGATGACCCGTTTCCGATCAGCCCTCGCGATCTTGCCGCTGGTGCTCGCCGTCGGGCTGATGCTCGCCGGATGTGACGCCACCAGCACGTCTTCCGCCGGCGCGCCTGGCTCCGGCGCTCAGAAGTCCGGCAGCGACGCCACCACGCTCATCCCCGGCGGGGGTGCCGGCGCCACGCACCCGCCCGTGGCCACACGCAGCGTGCCGGTGCTGATCGCCCCTCCCGGCGCGCCCGCCAAGCGTGTGCAAGTGCCGGTCCTGACCTATCACCGCGTGGCAGCGCTCAGCGCCGTCGGCCTCCCCGACCTCAAGATCGAGCCCGGCAACTTCGTGGCCGAGCTGAATGCGCTGCAGGCCGGCGGCTACCACACGATCAGTCAGCCGCAGCTGTTCGCTGCCCTCTACAAGGGTGCGGCTCTGCCGGCGAAGCCGGTCCTCATCTCGGTCGACGACGGCTATGTCGATGACATCCGGACGATCCTGCCCGACCTGGAGCGCCTCCACATGATCGCCACGTTTTTCGTCATCACCGGCCGGATGACCGAACCGGGCTTCCTCACCGCCGACCAGATCCGCCAGCTCGACCGCGCCGGGATGGACATCGGCGATCACACCGCGCACCACGTCGACCTGCGGCTGCTGACGGCGGCGCAGCTGCGCTCCGAGACCGCGGGGTCCAAGCAGGTGCTCGAGGGCGTGCTCGGTCACCCCGTCTACTACTTCGCGTATCCGTTCGGAGCCTTCAACGGCATCGTCGTCAGCGCCGTCCGTGCGGCGGGCTTCACGATGGCCTACTCCACCGCGGGGGGAACCACCGAGAGCACGGCCGCACCTTTGACGATGCCGCGGGTGCACGTGGGTCGCTCGGAGACACCGAGCGGACTCGTGTCGCTGCTCGGCGGAGCCTGAACCCGTTCGATGAACGCGCCCCCGTGCCCGCGCGTCCGCTTCGAAGACGGCCGGGTCGACACGGGGGATGGTGCGATTCTGGCTCAGGCGATGCGGGACGAGATCGCGGCGCTGTACGAGGGCCTCGACCTCGACGGCGAGGACATGCCGCGCGCTGGTCCGGCCGAGCTGAGCGCGCCGGGAGGAGCGTTTCTGATCGGTTTCCATGGTCGGCAGGCGGTCTGCTGCGGCGGCGTCAAGCGGCTCGCGGATCGCGCCTGCGAGATCAAGAAGATGTACGTCGTGCCTGAATTGCGCGGCCAGGGGGTGGCGCGCGCGCTGCTGCACGCGCTCGAGCGGAAGGCGCGGGAGCTCGGCTATGCCGTGGCACGGCTCGATACCGGCCCGCGCCAGGCCAATGCTCGCGGGCTCTACGAGGCCGAGGGGTACCGGGAGATCGAGAACTTCAACCACAATCCGGTGGCCGTGTTCTGGGGCGAGAAGCCGCTGCGGTAGGCCTCCGTAGCGAGGAAATAACAAGACCGTCGGCCCATGGGGGTGTAATTGATCGCCTCCATGGGTGTTCTTCGGGTGGCGATCCCGCCGATTGGCATGAGTCACAGCGCTCTACCCCTACGCCGTCTGCGGGCGGTCGACATGCTGGCCCGGCGGCGTTCGCGGCTGGAGTCGCGGCGCGTCACCCTCCCGGACTCGGCGCACACGACGGTCCACGTCGCGAGCTATGACCTGAACGCATTCCGGCCGCGGGTCGCCCTGCTCGAGCACCCGGCTCCACTGGTGCGCTGGTGCCGGCAGGAAGGCATTCGCGATGCGATCGTCGGTGGCTTCTTCATCCGGTCTCGCTATGACCCGTTGGGTCAGCTTCAGATCGATGGGCGCGTGCACGACTCCGTCCCGTTCACCTCCCCCTGGGGCGACGTGCGTGCTTGCGTTCAGATCGACCAGTTCGTCCGGATCGCCCGGCGCGACGTGCTGAGATCGCGCCCCGCCGGAGACCTGCTGCAGGCCGGCCCGTTGCTGGTCTGCGGCGGCCGGCGGGCCGTTCAGGAGGGCGAGGATCACGAGGGGTTCTCCGCCGCCGCTCACCAGTTCGACTCGGACATCACCCTGGGCCGGTATCCCCGCGCGGCCCTGGCGCTGGCCGGCGACCGGCTGCTGGCCGTGGCCTGCGACGGGCGCACGCGTCACGACGCCGGCATGACGCTGCCCGAGCTCGCCGACACCTTGGTCGCACTGGGCGCGAGCGACGCGTTGAACCTCGACGGTGGCGGCTCGACGTCGCTCGTCTACGCCGGGCGTCTGCGTAACCGGCCGCGTGAGGAGCACGGCGTCGATCTGCTCGACGGCCGTCCGATCCTCAGCGCGATCGTCCTCGAATCACGCTAGCCCCTGCGCGCAGGACACCGGGCGCGCCGATCCGGGGCGTGGCGGCCATAATCGCTGGATGCCGCTGCGCGTTCTCTCCGCGATCCTGTTCTCTCCGCGTGGCGGCTCGGCGCCGGTGGCTCGCTCGCTGGTCCGGGGGTTGCGGGCCGAGGGATGCCTGGTTACCTTCGTGGCCGGTTCACGCGGCGATCTCGGTGGGTATGGCGACGCGCGTGAGTTCTACGACGAGGTCGAGGCGGTCGAGTTCGATGCGGCGCTGGCCACCGCCGACCCGCTTCGCTTCGAGGGGCCGCCGGGCACGGCTCCGCTGCATCCGTCCTTCGAGGAGCGACGTGACGCCCCGGACCGGGTGTTTGCGATGCTCGACGATCTCGACTACGAGCGGCAGGTGCGCGCATGGTCGCGAGAGCTGGCCCGAGCCGGAGCGGCGCAAGCGGACGTTCTGCACTTGCATCACCTCACTCCGCTCAACGAGGCCGCTGCACGTGTGGCGCCGCACGTCCCGATCGTTGGGCAGTTGCACGGAACCGAGCTGCTGATGCTCGAGCAGATCGAGGACGGACCTCCGCCCGGCTGGGACCACGCGCAGCGGTGGGCGGAGCGGCTGCGCTGCTGGGCACATCGCTGCTCACGGCTGATCGTCGCGCCGGCAGGCGCCGAACGGGCGAGTCGATTGCTCGGAATCCCGCGCGCGCGCCTGACCGGGATGCCGAACGGAGTCAACGTGGACCTGTTCAAGCCGGGCGTCCTGGATCGCCATACGTTCTGGCATGAGAACCTGGTTGAGCATCCCAGGGGCTGGGCGCCCGGACGATCGGCCGGCAGCGTTCGCTACACGTCGGATGACGTGGCGGTGCTGGGGAGCGCAACCGTTCTGGTCTACGTCGGTCGATTCACCGCGGTCAAGCGCCTTGACCGGCTGATCGCCGCATTCGACCTGGCCCAGCGGCGGGCCCCGAAGTCCGCCGCGCTGGTGCTGGTCGGGGGGCACCCGGGGGAATGGGAGGGCGAGCATCCAGCCGAGACCGTGGCGCGCCTGAACGTTCCGGGGGTCTTTCTCGCAGGCTGGCGCTCGCATGAGGAGCTTCCGGAGTTCTTCCTGGCGTCCGACGCGGTGATCTCGGCCGCGGACCGCGAGCAGTTCGGTCAGCTGCTGATCGAGGGGATGGCCTGCGGGCTCCCGGCCATCGGGATCCGCGCGCTCGGACCGGAATCGATCATCGAGGACCGCAGCAGTGGATGGCTCGTGCCGGCCGCTGATGAGGCGGCGCTGGCCGAGACCATCACCGAGGTGACCGAGAACCCGCGTGAGCGCGAGCGTCGGGGATGCGCGGCCCGGGAGTCGGTGTGCGCGCGCTTCTCGTGGACCCAGATCTCAGAGCAACTCGGGGAGATCCTCGCCGCTGCCGCCGCCGAGGCGCGTCATGCTCCGGTCGTCGAGGCCTGAGCAGCGGGGTCGGTGAACGTACTTCGCGCGAGCTCGATGAACTCCGCTGCTGCGGGAGTGTGACGACGTCCTTCGCGCCAGGCCAGGGTGATGTCACGCGTGAGCGCCGGCTCGGTCAAGGTCGCGACGACCAACTCCGGCCCGGGGCTCTCGGCGTCGGAGCGGGGCAGGATCGCCACCCCCATCCCGCGGGCGACGAGCCGCCGGATCCGCATGCTCTCATTTGATTCGAGCTTGACCTGGGGCTGGAAGCCCGCCTGCTGACCGGCCGAGATCAGCAGCTCACGCAGCCGCGAGCCCTCGCGATAGCTGATGAACTGCTCGCCGGCCAGCTCCGTCATGCGCAGTTTCGCTCGAGTGCTCAGCGGGTGCTCGCGGGGAAGGATCACCACGAGCTCCTCGGAGACGAGCTGATGCAGCCCGAGCCCATGGCTCTCGATCCGCTCGGTCACCGACAGAAACGCCAGGTCGAGCTCGTCGACCCGCAGCATCTCGGCCATCTCCTCGCTGGACATCTCGCGGACGGTCAACTCGACATCGGGGTGGCGACCGTGGAAGATGGCCAGGACCAGCGACACGTCGACCGGCCCCATCGTGTGCATCGCTCCCACGGTGACATGGCCGGTCTGGATCCCGCGCAATCCCTGCAGCTCGGTTTGCGCCGCGTCGACCTCAGACAGAATCCGGCGGGCCCTGGCCACCAGCAGTTCGCCCGCCTCGGTGATCGTGACTTGGCGCG
>CAXMLR010000349.1:0-5858 GCA_964194275.1 uncultured Solirubrobacterales bacterium | reverse complement strand
GCTACTGCATGCCCGACACGCTCAAGGCACAGCACGTGAGCAGGCTTACAGCCGGCGTGGCGCTCTACTCGGACATGGGGAGGGTGCTCGCCTCGATCATCGAGGACACCTGCGGCTGGCACGACACGATCACGGGCCACACCACCGCGTCGATCGTCGCCGAGCGCTGGGGGCCGCTCAGCTATCAGGATGGGCGCAACGACTGGCGGCGCAGCGCGCGGGACACGTTGTTGGTCGAGCTCGCCAAACATGGGCTGGGCGCACGTGACCTCGTCGCGAACGTCAACTTCTTCTCCAAGGTGGCGTTGGGCGAGGACGGCTCGCTCGAGTTCGTCGGCGGCCATTCGCAGCCGGGCGCGAAGGTGACGGTCCGCTTCGAGCTGGACACGCTATTGGTGTTGACGAGCACGCCGCATCCGCTCGACCCGGCGCCGGACTGGAGCGCACGCGCGGTGCGGCTCGTGCTCGAGCGCGTCGATGTGGCGAGCGCGACTGATCGAGTGCGCTGCGCGTGCCCGGAGAACGAGCGCGGCTTTGCCGCGAGTGAGGCGACGCTGGCGTGAGCACCCAGGCTCTGCGCGACCCCGCAACGGCGCGCCTGATCGTGGACTTGCCGGCCGGAGACGGCTGGGCGCACGAGCTGGCATTCGGAGAGATGTTGCGGATCGTCGACCTGTGTGGAAACCAGGCGGTCGACACGCTGTTCTTCGACGCGCACGACTACGCCAACCGGTACAGCGCCGTCGACACGGTGCGCGAGCAGGGCTCCGTGTACGTCACCGTGGGCTCACGGCTGCTTGCACTCGACTGCTTGGCGCTGGTCACGATCATCGAGGACACGTGCGGGCGTCACGACACGTTGGGGGGCGCTTGCTCGCAGGAATCGAATGTCGTGCGTTACGGCGAGCACACGCGCGACATGCACGCCTGCCGCAACACCTTCCTGGCGCAGGCGCTCGCGTGGGGGGGCGGACTCGAGAAGCGCGATCTCTCGGCGAACCTCAATTTCTTCATGAACGTTCCCGTGACCCCCGCCGGCGGGCTCGAGTTTGCCGATGGCATCTCGGCGCCCGGGAAGTACCTCGATCTGCTGGCGGAACGAGACACGCTCGTCTTGATCTCGAACTGCCCGCAGCTGAACAACCCGTGCAACGGCTACGACCCGACGCCAGTGCGGCTGCTGGTGTGGCCGGCGGAGTGAGTGCTGGCGCCGGGGTGGGCCAGGCTGCCGAAGCGCCAAGCGGTATGGGGGCGATCGAGGTCCTTTCGGCTGGCGCGCTGACGACAGTCCAGGATTGGCCGGGGCGGGTTGGACTGTGGGAGGTGGGCGTGCCGCCCTCAGGGCCGATGGACGATCGCTCGCTGCGGATTGGGAACCGGCTCGTTGGCAATCCCGAGGGCGCGGCTGGTCTCGAGGTAACGCTGACCGGCCCGCGGCTGCGGTTTGGAGCAGGCGCGAAGGTCGCCGTTACGGGTGCCCCCGTGACGGTCGAACTTGACGGGGCGCCGATGGCCCAGTGGCGGGCGGTCGACGTTCCCGCGGGGTCTGAGCTTGCGCTCGGGCCGATCCGCCGGGTCGGCATGCGCGCCTATGTGTTGGTCGGCGGCGGGATCGGCGGACCGGTCGTGATGGGTGCTCGCGCCGTATTCGCGGCGGGGCGACTCGGTGGACGAGCGCTGAGGCCCGGGGATGTGCTGGAGGTGGCCGGCGAACTGGCGGCCGGGGGGGTTGGCGCGGGGCTCGCCGGTGAGGGCGGTGCGGCGGTCTGCGTGGGGCTCGAGTGCAGCAACCGGCACACGCTGCGCGTGGTGCTCGGACCGCACGGCGCGCCCGACGTCCTCACGACCGAAGGGCTCGCCGAACTGCTGGAGGCGAGTTGGACGGTCCATCACCACTCCGATCGCACCGGCATCCGCATGGTCGGCCCGCGACCTCGCTTCGCCCGGGAGGACGGCGGCGAGGCCGGATTGCATCCTTCGAACATCCTCGACAGCGGCTACAGCGTGGGGACCGTGATGCTCGCAGGCGACATGGCCGTGATCGTCGGCGTCGACGGACCGAGCCTTGGCGGCTTTGCCGCGGTCGCGCAGGTGATCCGCGCAGATTTGTGGCGGCTCGGTCAGCTTCGTGCCGGCGATCGGGTCAAGCTGGAGGCGGTCGAAGTTGAGTATGCGTCAAGGCTGCACGTGGTTGCGCAGGCGGAGATTGGCGGGGGGCGTGGTCCGGCGCTCGCGCACAGGTCGGGTCCAGGCGCGCCGGGGGTCGTCTTCGGTCGGGCGCGGGAGACCAGCCACGGTCCGATCACCTACCGCCGGGCCGGCGAATGTGCCGTGCTGGTCGAGTTCGGGGATGCGCGGCTCGATCTTCGATCGCGCGTGCGCGCGCACGCGCTGCGGGCTGCGCTCGACGCGGAACTGCTCGCCGGTATCGGCCCGGTCACCCCCGGCGTGCGCTCGCTGCACATCCAGCACGACCCGGACCGCTTGAGTGCCGCGGCGCTGATCGACGCGCTCGCCCGGCTCGAGGCCGAGCTGCCACCGCCCGAGGAGCAGACGATCGCCGGACGCACGGTCCACCTGCCGCTCGCCTGGCGTCACAGCGAGGCGATGCGCGCGGTCGAGCGCTATCAGTCCTCGGTGCGCGCGGACGCGCCGTGGTGCCCGGACAACATCGACTTCATCCGGCGGATCAACGGCCTGCCGGACGAGGACGCCGTGCGCCGCATCGTGCTCGACGCGTCGTATCTGGTACTCGGTCTCGGCGACGTCTACCTCGGCGCGCCGGTCGCGGTCCCGCTCGATCCACGACACCGCCTCGTCACCACCAAATACAACCCGGCGCGCACCTGGACACCCGCGAACGCCGTTGGGATTGGCGGCGCTTTCCTTTGCATCTACGGGATCGAGGGACCGGGCGGCTATCAGCTGATCGGGCGCACGGTGCAGATCTGGAATAGCGCCGACGATCCGCCGTGGCGCCTTCGCCACTTCGATCAGCTTCGGTTCGAGCTGGTCAGCGAAGCCGAGCTCGAGGAGCTGCGGATGGAAGAGGTCGCGGGCTTGTGGCGGCCGCGGACGACGCCGGTCGCGCTCTCGCTGCGCGAGCACGAGCGTTTTGTAGCCGAGCACGCTGATGAAATAGAGGCGTTCACGGCGCGCCGGGAGGCGGCGTTCGCCCAGGAGCGACGCGCGTGGCTCGCTGCGGACGAGACAGCCGCGGTGGCGGTGTGAGCTTCGCGGGCGTTGGCAGAGGTGTCAGGGTTGGCGGTCTTACCGGGGGTGTCGGCGTTGCGGACGTTGGTGGGGATGTCACCGGCGGGGCAATTGGCCAACTGCTCGGGGAGTACCGCTCCGGCGCTCGTCGGCCAACCGCCGTCGCTGCGGCGGTCTGCGAGCGAATCGCGCACGACGAGCCCGTGTGGATCACCCGCGTTGCCCCGGAGGAGCTGCTCGCCGCAGCGCGCTCGCTCGATGACGCGGACCCCGAGCTTCCGCTCTACGGGATCCCGTTCGCCGTGAAGGACAACATCGACGTCGCCGGCATGCCGACGACAGCCGGCTGCCCAGGGTTCGCGCGCGTCGCCGAGCGGACCGCACCCGTCGTCCAGCGGCTGCTCGATGCAGGCGCGTTGCTGGTCGGCAAGACGAACATGGATCAGTTCGCGACCGGGCTCGTCGGTACACGAAGCCCGTACGGAGCCTGCTCGTCGGTGTTCGACCAGGCTCGCGTCAGCGGTGGCTCGAGCTCCGGGTCGGCGCTGGCGGTCGCGCTCGGTCAGGTCGCGTTCGCCCTGGGCACGGACACCGCCGGGTCGGGACGTGTCCCGGCGGCGTTCAACGGGCTGGTCGGTGCCAAGCCGACGCGCGGACTGCTGAGTTTGCGAGGGGTCGTGCCCGCGTGCGCGAGCCTCGACTGCGTCTCGATCCTCGCGGTGGGCGTTGCCGACGCGGCGGCCGTTCTCGATGTCGCGGCCGGCTTCGATCCGCGCGACCCGTGGAGCCGTCGTGCGCCGGCGATATCGGCGCCTCGGCGGGGGCGGATCGGCGTGCCGCTCGTCGGCCAGGCAGAGCCGGACGATCCCGCGGCCGCCGCAGCGTGGGCGCGCGCGAGGGGAAGGGCCGCCGAAGAGTGGATGCTCGTCCCGCTCGACGTGACCCCGCTGCTCGATGCCGCGCCGCTGCTTTATGCGGGGTGGATCGCCGAACGAACGACCGATCTCGCCGGGGCGATCGACAACGAACCGGAGGGCCTCGACCCGACGGTCGCGGGAATCATCCGGGGCGGCGGCCATCGGCGCGCGGTGGATGTGTTCGCCGCGATGCACAAACTTGCCGAGCTTCGCGCTGCGGCAGCGCCGCTGTGGAGCGAGGTCGACGGGCTGCTGCTGCCCACGACGCCGATGCACCCGACGCATGACGAGGTCGCCGCCGATCCGATCGGGGTAAACGAGCGGCTCGGGCGCTTCACGAACTTCGTCAACCTGATGGATCTTGCCGCGCTCGCGCTGCCTGGTCCGCTGCGCAGCGACGGGCTGCCATTCGGCGTCACGCTGCTCGCGCCGGCGTTCCATGATCGGCGGCTGCTCGAGCTCGGTGCTGCGTGGATGGGCGAGCCGGCGGCACCGGCGCTGGCAGTTCGTGGTGCAATTACGCTCGCGGTTGTCGGCGCGCACATGAGTGGCCTGCCGCTGAACTCTCAGCTGACGACGCGCGGCGCGCGGCTGTTGCACGCCGATCGCACAGCGCCTTGCTACCGGCTTTATGCGCTGCCCGGGACGGGGGTGGGCAGGCCGGGGCTGGTGCGCGTGGAGGAGCGCGGCGTGAGCATCGCGGTCGAGTTGTGGGAGCTGTTGCCCGCGGCGCTCGGGGAGTTGCTGAGCGAGGTTCCGGCGCCGCTGGCGATCGGCCGCGTTGAGCTTGCCGACGGCACGGAGGTGACCGGCTTCGTGTGCGAGTGTCACGCCGCAGCTCATGCCGAGGACGTGAGCGTGCACGGCGGATGGCGGGCGTACCTGGGGGCGGTGGGAGCGTGACGATCCATCTGCTGCCGGCGACGCCCGCGACGGTCCATTGGGGCTACTTCGATCCTGGCCTCGAGCCGGTCCTCACGGTGGCGTCCGGCGATCTCGTGCAGATCGAGGCGCTTACGCACCACGCGGGCGACGCGCCCGACCTGCTGATGGACGAAGGGATAGAGCGGGTGTTCACGGAAGTGCAGGACCGCGGCCCGGGGCCACATTTGCTGACAGGCCCGATCGCCGTCGCCGGCGCGCGCCCAGGTGACGTCCTTCAGGTAGACATCCTCGCCGCTGACCCTCGGCTGCGGTACGGATCGAACCTCGCCGGGCACTGGGGCCAGTTATACGCGGACTTCGGCAAAGAGCGCGTGACGATCTACGAGCTGGACCTGGCCGCGATGCAGGGCCGAGCGTTGTTTGGGTTTGACTGGACGACGACGCCCGTCGTGGACATGGCCGGCACGATCGTCGAGCCGGGAACCGTCGCTCGCGAGCCGGCGCTCGAGGGAGTCGTCGTGCCGCTCCGTCCGCACTTCGGCACGATGGGGGTCGCGCCCGCGGCCCCCGGCCGTCACTCCTCGGTGCCGCCCGGCGACCACGGTGGCAACGTCGACAACTGGCGCATCGGTGCCGGCGCGCGAATGATCTACCCGGTGCAGGTCGCCGGCGCACTGCTGTCGATCGGCGACCCACACGTCTCTCAAGGCGACGGCGAGGTCAGCGGCACCGCGCTTGAAGCCTCGCTCAACGGCTTACTGCGGCTGACCGTGCGCCGCGATCTCGACATCCGCGTGCCCGTGCTGGAGACGCCGACGGAGTTGCTGGTCCACGGCTTCGGCG
>CAXMLR010000348.1:0-4421 GCA_964194275.1 uncultured Solirubrobacterales bacterium | reverse complement strand
GCCGCGGAGTGGCGGGGGACGCCAGCGGCGCTAGGAAGCCCCGGCGCGACGTGGCACGAGCTCGCCAGTGACCAGCTCATGCGCCGCGGCGCAGTACCTGCGCGACCTCGGCGGCTGCGTCGCGTCCGCGAACGGATCGAGCGGGAGTACGCGCAGCCGCCCGACGTCGAAGCGCTCGTCCACGGCGCGGCCGTGTCGCCGGGCACTTCAGCCGCCAGTTCCGGCTCGCCCACAGCGAGTCGCCGTACGGCTACCTGATGACGCGACGGATCGAGCGCGCAATTGCGCTGCTCGAGAGCTCCTCACGCTGCGCGAGCGTCCAGCTCGGTCCGAACCGCCACCAGTCGCGGCTCCAGCCCGCGCAGTCCGAGCGCTCTGGACTGCTCTTGGGCAAGCGCGAACATAATCTCGGCGTCGGTCTCGCAGCCCAGCGCGGCGAGCGACCAGGTCAGCTCGCAACGTGTCCGGGCGACGAGCGGGTGGGCCTCGAAGGCCTCGTGACGCTCGAGGGCCTTCTGCAGGTGTGCTTTGGCCTTCGTGTGTCGCCCGCTGCACGCGGCAGTGATGCCGAGGAAATGGTGGACCGAGCCCAGACAGAAGATGGGATGTCCGGTGGTCACGCAGCGCTCGGCGTGCGGTTCGAGCACGGCATAAAGCGCGGCCGCGCTGGGGCGGTCGCCTATGAGCGAGCTCGCCAGGGCGAGCCACGCCATCCCGGGCAGCCAGTTGATGTCCAGGGGCAGCGAGGCGAAATCTTCCGCGGAGAGCTCGTCGAGCGTGTCCCGCGCCGCTGCGTCGCGGCCCAGCTCGGCCTCGAGCAGGGTGAGCCCGCAGCTCCACGCCGGCACCGTTCGCATGCCCTCGGCGAAAGCGCGCACAACCGGCTCGACTTCGGCCAGACGGCCCTGGTCGCGCCGGAGCATGAACGTGAGGATGCCGAAGTAGTTCTCACCGTTGGGGTCGTGGGCACGGTGGGCAGCCGAACGTCCCCGCGCGCCGTGCGCCTCACACTCGGAGTAGCGGCCCTCGAGTAGGGCACGCATCGCCTCGAACAGGGAGACATGCCACATGTAACCCGGTCGCCGAAACACCCGCGCCAAGCGCTCGTATTCGCCGAACTGCTCGTAGGCCGCGGCTACGTCGCCGCGCTCGATCAGGTCGGTGGCTCGCCAGGTGTGTCCCCAGAGCGCCATCTCAGTCGCGCCCTCGCCTTCGGCAAGCGTCAGAAGCTCTCCCGTGACCGCCAGGCGCTCCTCCAGATCTGGCGATCCGGCGAGCGCGACCCGGCGACTCATCAGAGCCCGCACGAGCGCTCCACGGTCCTGCAGCTCGCGGGCGATCTGCACCGCCTCGTGGCTGAGCGACTCACGACGGGCTGGACCGTCAGCGTCGTAATAGACCTCCAGCGCCATGCGGCTGAGCAGTCTGGCTCGCGCCGCACCGGGCCGGTTGCCGACGGCCTGCAGCGCCTGTTCGAGCAGCTCCATCCGCTCGCGGTCCACGGTGCCCAGAGAAAGCCACGAGCCAGCGAAGCCCAGGGCCGCACGGGCCAGAGCCTCGGGTTGGCCGAGCTGCTGGGCGAGCATGAAAGCCGCGCGGAAGGTCGCCTTGGCCGCCGCAGCGTCGCTGGCGGCGTTCAGTGCCCCTGCAAGGTCGAGCAGCAGGAAGAGACGGCGTTGGGGATCGCCGTCTGGGCCGATAAGCCTGAGCGCGTCACGTAGGTGCTCGGCTGCCTCCCCGTGGGCAAGCTGCGCCCGGGCCCGGTGGCCCGCGCGTACGCTGTAGTCGATGGCCCGCTCGAGCGTCCGGGGGTCGCCGGCCCGCGTAAAGTGACGGGCGAGTTCGCCGAGATGGAGGTCGAGCTCCTCCGCATACAGCGCCTCGAGCGCCGTTCCGGCCCGCTCGTGCAGGCGCCCGCGTCGAGCTGCCCCGATCGACTCATAGAGCGCCCCCCGGACGAGGGCGTGCGCAAACGAGTATCGGCCGGGGGCACCCGGGACCTCGAGGAGCAGCTGGGCGGCAGTCGCGCGCTCCAATGTACCGAGGAGCTCTTCCTCCTGAACCTCGGTCACGAGGGCCAGGGCCTCCAACGTGAACTCCCCACCGAGCACCGCAGCAATCCGCAGGCGCTGGCCGGTGGGCTCGCCGAGATGGGCCAGACGGCGTTCGATCGCCTCATGCACGCCGCTGGGAATACCGATCTCCGCGAGCGGTAGTCGGGACTCCCAGCGTCCGTCCCGCAGCTCATAGGTGCCGGTCTCGGCGAGATGGGCCAGCACCTCGCCCACGAAGAATGGGTTGCCGGCTGTCTCGGCGTGCAGTGCCGCGGCGAACTCCGTCGACGGTGCATGACCCGCGACGGCCGCGATCAACGCTGTGACTTCACCCTGGTCCATGCCTTCGACGCGGACCCGTCCGGCAAGGTCCTCGCGTGGCGCGTCGACTAGGAGAGAGGCGAGATCGCCGCCCGGCGCCACCTCCCCCGGACGATAGGCGCCGAGCACGAGCATCTGACCGCGCGCGTCGACACGAAGCAGGTGTCGCAGCATCTGCAGCGTGGCGCGATCGGCCCAGTGCAGGTCGTCGATCAGGAGCAGGGTCGGAGCAGCCGATGCCAAGGCGGCGAGCAGCAGGCGCATGGACTCAAAGAGCTGGAAGCGATCGATGCGCTCGCCGGGGGCGGCCACCGGTGCAGAGCCCGCGAGGGCGGGCACCAGCGAGACGAGTGCGCCGGCCGCCCCGAGCACAGCATCCGGCAGGACGGAGGCCACACGCGTGAGGGCCTCCAGGAACGGCTGGTAGGGCACGATGCCCTCGATGTCGCAGCGCCCGTAGAGCACGATGGCGCCTTCGGCGTGCACACGCCACGCGAGCTCGGCGACCGCGCGCGTCTTTCCGATTCCCGCCTCCCCCGCGACGAGCATCGCCCCGCCGCGCTCATGGGCGATCGCCTCGCGCCACTCATCCATCAGGACCGCAAGGAGGCGTTCGCGGCCGACGAACCTCCGGCGCACATGCAGCGGAGCGGGAAGGGGGGGCCGCTCGATACGGGCGGCGGCTGGGCCGGTAGGACTCGTTCCGGCGTCGGCGAGAGGAGGATCGAGCAGCGCGCGGTGACGCTGCCGCAACGCGCTGCCCGGCACCGTCCCGAGCTCCTCGCGAAGCAGCACCCGTAGTTGATCGTAGACGCGGAGTGCCGCAGCCGCGTCTCCGCGCGCCTCGTGTGCGCGCATCAGCAGGGAATAGCCCGATTCACGGAACGGCTGCCGGTCGATCAGCCGCTTGGCTGCGCGATCGGCTGCCGCGAGCTCGGAGCCCCCGAGGGCGAGTCCCACCCCGGCGATCACCTCGAGCGCGCGGAGCGCGACCTCGTCAAGCTCGCGCCGCCGAACGTCCAGCCAGGAGGCCTCATGGCCGGGAAGCAGGCCGCGGTCGGCCACCCCCAGGGCCAGATTCGCCGGACCCCACGCTCCCCGCGCGTCGCCCGCTCCGAGCACTGCCTCAGCCTCCTCAATCGCCAGCTCGGCGGACTCGATGTCGACCCAGGTCTCGCCCGCAAGCACGAGCCGCAGCTCAGCTCGGCCATCGAGACTCGCCTCAGGGCTCAGTCGGCCGCGCAGGCGGGAGATCAGGGCCGACAGCGCGCCCTGATATTGGGGCGGCGCCCCCAGCGGCCATACACACGCGGCAAGCTCATCGCGCGGGACCGCACGATCACGATTCAGGACCAGATAGGCGAACAGGAGCCGCGGCTGCCCCCGCGAGAGCTCGACCGATCGCCCCTCGGGTCCCAGCTGCAGAGCAAACTCTCCGCACAGATGAATTCTCGCCCCGATGTCGGAAGCGCATTCTACGCCGAAGTGACGAGCTACCCCTCCTACGCCGAATGTAGAGCTACCCCTCGGGCCCCGGTGTCTGGGCCTGCACCGGACCGGCCATCGCGAGCCAGTCCGGCGTCGGCCCCCCCGCCAGGCGTGGATGGGCCGCCTCGATGTGACGCTCGCCCGCGCGTACGAGGTCCTCCTTGCCCACGGCCGTGATCAAGGCACCGCACTCACAGCGAATGCTCCACTCCAGCATCAGCAGAGGATCGCCGCCCCAGCTTGGCGAAAGCTTGGCCGGGTCCGGTCCCACACTGTGAGGGCGCCAAGCTCCGGCCAACGTTGGCCCAAGGTTGCCCTGCCAGCTTGTGCTCATGACACGCATGGCAATGGCGTCGGGGCTTGTAAGTCGAAGGCGACACCCTGCCGCTCCAGCCCTCGCGCACGGAACTGCTGCGTCGACACCCGCCACCGATCCGGCGTCGCTCAGCTCCGTGCTCCTTGATCCAGCACTCGCCGCCAATGACCGCGACATGGCAGCAAATGCTGGGTACGGTTGCCTGGCTCCCATCGTGGCGTTGCGCGGTCGCGGTGTATGGG
>CAXMLR010000347.1:0-4642 GCA_964194275.1 uncultured Solirubrobacterales bacterium | reverse complement strand
CCTGCCGCTCGCGGGGGTGGTGGCCGGCGCGGCCGCGGCGGACGTCGAGACCGCCGGACCGAGCCTCGATGGGACGTTCTTCTCGTTCTTCATGGCCTATGGCGGCATCGGCTATGCCGCGGCGTACCCCGAGCTCGAGCTCGACCCGTATCTGACCCCGATGGCCGCCGCCCGGATCGAGGCCCTGCGCGAGTCGACCATCATCCAGGCCGTGCTGCACGGACCGCGGTTCATTCACGCCTCGGAGTTGACACAGCCGAATGTGCTCGAGATGCCGCAGTGGCGTCGGCGCCTACGGGAGAACCGGCTCGGCACGATCCTCCCCGAGGCGCCGGTGCTATTGCACCACGCGCGGCGAGACCAGATCGTGTCGTTCGTGCAGAGCGTCAATCTCCAGGACGACTGGAAGCGACTCGGAGCCGACGTTCGTCTCTACGTGACCCGTGGCGGCGTCGACCACATCAGCGGCGCGATGGCCGGCACACCGGTCGGGCTCGAGTGGCTGAGTCGTCGGCTCGGTCGGGCCACGCACCAGCCCGCGGTCGAGTCCGTGGTCGAAAAGCCCGAGCAAGCCGCGGCCTGACGGGTCCAACCGGCCGCTACGCCGGCAGGCGGGCGTCCCAGCCGTCGCGGAGCGCTGCTCGCGCGAGCTCCCGCCACGGTGCGCCGGCGCCGACCCGGGCGATAGTGCCGAACAGCTGTGCCACTGCGCGCGCGGGCCACAGGTCCTCCGGCAGCAGCGCGCCGGCGAGCAGCACCTCAAGCAGCTGCCGAGGGCGTTCGGCCGCCCGGCCACGGGCGGCGAGTACCGCGCTCGTGTCGAGGCGGACCGAACCCGGTCCGGCGAGATCGCCGAGCACGTGCTCGGCCAGGTCCAGCGCGGAGCCGGCGTGTTCGGCCGAGAGCCATCCAAGCTGCTCGAGCGCTTGTCCGAGCGCCGGCTCGTCGTGGGCGAGGAACGCCTCCAGCGCGGCGGCGATCTCCACCGCGCGGACGGAGTCCACGACGCGGGTCGCGCCGAAATCGAGGATCGCCAGCCGGCCGTCCTCCAAGACCAGGACGTCGTCGGGATCGATGTCCGCATGGACGATCCCCGCCCGCATACCGCCGAGCCCGAACAGCACTAAGCGCGAGGCCGCGGCGTCGCGGTCGCCGGCGGCACGCAGCGGCACCCCATTGACCCACTGGCTGACCAGGACCCCTTCGTGCGCCAGCTGGGTGACGGGGGCGGGCACGGTGAACAAAGGGTGGTTGCGCAGGGCGCGAAAGAACCGGCGCTGAGCTGCGGCTTCGTGCTCCAGGTCCAGCTCGTCGAGCACTCGCTCGCGGACCTCGGCCATCAGTGCCCGGGGATCCAGGGCGGGGAACGCGGCGGACAACGGCGAGATCAGACGCTCGAGCAGCGCGAGATCCTGGCGCACCCCGGCAGCGAGGCCCGGGCGCAGCACCTTGATCGCCACATCGCGTCCCTCGTGGACCCCGCGGTGAACCTGGGCGCTGGGGGTGATGGCGACCGGACTGAGATCGAGTTCGTCCAGTTCGTCGCTCGGAGCAGCACCCCAAGCCTCCCGCAGGGCTCGCTCGACCTGCTGGGGCTCGAGTGGCACACAGGCGGCGGCCCGGGCCGCCTGGAGCTCGGTAAGGAGTGTCTCGCCGCGGGGCAGCGGGATCCAGGACGGGTCGAGCGAGCGGGCCAGCTGAGCCAGCGCGATCCGCCCGGTCGGCGCCGAGCGCGCGAGCGCCAGCGCGATTCCGATCAGGGCATTGATCCGCCGAGCGGCGGCGTCGCTCATCCCGGCGTGCTGTCGACGCCGGCGCCCGCGCCACTCACCGGCGCCGCATGATCCACTCGATGGTCGGAAGCTTCAACGCGTGGGGCAGGTAGCGCGCGGCCTGCATGGCCGTGCGCATCGGCAGTCCCGGCACGACCACCCGGCGGCCAGAGGCGAGGCCGTCGATTCCGGCCTTGGCGGCTTGCTCGGGCGAGATCATCGCCTGGCTTGGCACGGCGTCCTCGAATGAGTCGCCGCTGGCCACCTCCCATCGCGCGATCTCCCAGAAGTCGGTCTTAACCGGTCCGGGCGCGAGGGCGGTGACGAGCACTCCGTGCGGGCGAAGCTCGTAGTGCAATGCCTCCGAGAACGAGAGGATGTAGGCCTTGGCCGCTGCGTAGCCAGCCGAGTAGGGCATCGGCTGCATGCCGGCGGTGGAGGCGACGTTGAGGATCGCTCCGCGTCCGCGGGCGACCATCGATGGCGAGAAGGTGGAGGTCAGCGCGACAACGTTCTCGACCAGCAGCCGCACCTGTTGGAGCTCGCGCTCGGTCTCTGACTCGTGAAACGGTCCGCCCGTCGCAAAGCCGGCGTTGTTGATCAGCACCTCGACGTCGAGGCCGAGCTTCGCGATCTGGCCGGCCAGGCGGGCGCGAGGGGCCGGCTTGGCGAGGTTGCAGGCAATCGCCTGCGCTCGGATGCCGTGCTGCTCGGCCAGTTCCTGCGCGAGCGCCTGCAGTCGTGGCTTGCGCCGCGCCACCAGGATCACGTTGTGGCCACGGGCGGCCAGCTCATGTGCGATCGCGCGGCCGATTCCGGCCGAAGCGCCGGTGACCAGGGCGGCGGAGGTGGGTGCGGGAGCGGGCAGGGACAAGCGGGAAAGATCGTACCTGCCCGGCGCGGTCGCGAAAGTGCGGGTCCGGGTCCCCCCGAACGGGGGGAACACCGGCCGTGGGCTGTATCCAGCCTCGCGTACGCGAGTAAGGCTTAGGGAATGGCACCCACCGCGATGCTCTTCCCGGGACAGGGAAGCCAGACCCCGGACATGCGCGCCACCGTTGCGCGGGAACGTCCGGACCTGCTCGAGAACGTGGTTGAGGTGGTCGGCGAGGACCCGTTCGCTCGCGTCGAGGCGGGCACCAGGTACGCCCAGCCGGCGATCTTCTGCGCCAGCCTGGCCGGCTGGGCGGCGCTTGGTCGCCCCGAGGCTGAGTTCATGGCGGGCCACTCGCTCGGGGAGCTGGCGGCGCTGGTGGCCGCCGACGCGGTGAGCGAGCGTGACGGGCTGGAGCTCGTGGCCCTGCGCGGACGGCTGATGCAGGAATCGGGCGAGCGAGCGGGCGACGGAGGCATGGTGGCGCTGCTGGGAAACGGGGCGGCCGATCAGGCGCCCGCCCTGGCCGAGGCACACGGCCTGTCGGTGGCCAATGACAATTCGCCTCAGCAGGTGGTGCTCTCGGGGGCCCGCAGCGCTGTTGCTCAGGTTGCGCAAGCCGCGAAGGAGCTCGGACTGCGGGCTATGGAGCTCCCGGTCACCGGCGCCTTTCACTCGCCGATGATGGCCGAAGCCGTGCCGGAGTTCGACGCTGCGCTGGCGCGGGTGGCGCTCAGCACGCCGCGCGTCACGGTGCTGAGCGCGGTCACTGCGGCGCCGTTCGACGACGTGCGCCGCCGGCTGGCGCAGGCCCTGACGATGCCGGTCCGCTGGCGCGAGACGATGCTGGCGATGCACGAGCTGGGCGCTGACCGGTTCGTCGAGGTTGGACCCGGCAGGGTTCTGACCGGGCTGGCCAAGCGGACGTTGAAGGACGTGGAGCTTGTCCATGCTTGAGTGGGCGCTCGCGCCGAGCGCCCCGCTCCCCGTCACGCGCCGGTGCGCGTCGGTCATGTCGGTCAGCACCGAGCTACCCCCGGGGCGCGTGACCAGCGCGGAGCTGGCGGCCCGGCTGGGCATCACCGAGGAATGGATCCTCTCCCGGACCGGCATTCGCGAACGGCGCCAAGCCGGCCCCGACGAGCGGCTGGCCGACTACGCCACTCGGGCCGGGGCGACCGCGCTCGAGCGGGCCGGCGTGGCCGCGGCCGATCTCGATCTGGTCATGGTGGCCACGCTGACCCAGGACGAAGTGACGCCCAACACCGCTCCGCTCGTGGCCTACGCCCTCGGCGCCGTGCGCGCCGGAACGTTTGATGTCGGCGCTGCCTGCACGTCGTTTCTGTCGGGCCTCGCGATCGGCGCCGCCCACATCGAGAGCGGGCGCGCTGACCGGGTACTGCTGATCGGCGCGGACTTCATCACCAGGATCACCGACTTCACCGACAAGCGCACGGCTCCGCTGTTCGCTGACGCCGCCGGCGCCGTTGTGCTCGGCACTGCCGAGGATGGCGACGGCGTGATCGGCCCGATCGTGCTCGGAGCCGACGGCTCGCACGGCGCGACGATCATCGCCAAACACTCCGATCGCAAGATCCGCATGGACGGCCCGGAGGTGTTCCGCCACGCGGTCAACCGGATGAGCGAGGTGACGCTGACCGCAGTGGCCCGCGCCGGGCTCTCGCTGCACGACATCGACCTGTTCGTCTACCACCAGGCCAACGCGCGGATCACCCGCGCGCTCGGCGAGCGGCTCGGGTTGCCCAGCGAACGGGTGGTCGACTGCATCGAGGCGCTGGGGAACGCGTCGGCGGCGACGCTTCCCGTGGCTCTCGCCCAGGCCGAGCGCGACGGTCGCCTGCACCCGGGATCGCGCGTGCTGATCAGCGCGTTCGGCGCCGGCTTCACATGGGGCGGCGGCGTACTCGAGTGGCGGGGGGCGCGCGGGGGTGCCTGAGTCTGGGTTGGACCAGAACCCGTCTCTTATACACATCTC
>CAXMLR010000346.1:0-5381 GCA_964194275.1 uncultured Solirubrobacterales bacterium | reverse complement strand
AGGTTGCGCGGCTGGTCGACGTTAAGTCCCCGCAAACGGGCGATGTTGTAGGCGAACAGCTGTAGCGGAATCACCGCCAGCAGTGGAGCCAGCATCCACTGGGTGCGCGGGATCCAGATCACCTCATCAGCGTGCTCGGCGATCCGCGCGTCGCCCTGCGTGGCCACGGCGATCACCCGCGCGCCCCGGGCCCGGACCTCCTGGATGTTGGAGATCACCTTCTCGAGCACCGGCGATTCGTTGGCCACCACGACCACCGGCGTGCTCTCGTCGAGCAGGGCGATCGGGCCGTGCTTCATCTCTCCGGCCGCGTACGCGTCGGTCGCGATATAGGAGATCTCCTTGAGCTTCAGCGCCCCTTCGAGCGCCACCGGCAGACCGACGTGGCGACCCAGATAGAGGAAGAAGTCCGCGGCGTGAGCGCGCTGCGCGATCTCCTCGATCCGCTTCCCTCCATGCTCGAGCAGTTCGGCGATCAGGTGCGGCAGATGCTTGAGTTCGGTGATCGTGGCCCGCAGCGCTTCCGGCTCCAGCGTGCCGCGCAGCTCGGCAAGACGCAGCGCAATCAGGTACATGGCGGCCACCTGGCTGAGGAACGTCTTCGTCGCGGCGACTCCGATCTCAAGGCCCGCCCGGGTGTAAAGCACGCCGTCGGCGTCCCGGGTCATCTGCGAGCCCACGATGTTGGTCAGCGCGAGCACGGTGGCCCCGCGCTCGCGTGCGGTGCGCATCGCCGCCAGCGTGTCCGCGGTCTCGCCCGACTGAGAGATGCCGATCACCAGGTCGCCGGGACCGACCACGGGATTGCGGTAGCGGTATTCGGAGGCGATCTCGACCTCTACGGGAACGCGGGCCCACTCCTCGATCGCGTAGCGGCCGATCAGGCCGGCGTGGTAGGAGGTGCCGCAGGCGACGATCACCACGCGCCGAATGGTCCGCAGGAACTCGTCCTCGATCCTCCCCAGATCCCCGAGGTCGATGGTGTCCTCACGCGCGGCGCGCTCGCCGATCGTCTCGGCCACCGCATCAGCCTGCTCGTGGATCTCCTTGAGCATGAACGTCTCGTAGCCCTGCTTCTCGGCTGTCTCGCTATCCCAGTCGATCTCGACCTGCTCACGTTCCAGGAGGCCTCCATCCGCGCTCAGGAACTGCACGTCGTCCGGTCGCAACACGACGATCTCGTCGTCACCGATGTACTGCACGACCCGGGTTTCCCGTAGGAAGGCCGGGATCGCCGAGCCGATGAACTGCTCACCCTGGCCTCGGCCGATGATCAGCGGGCACTCCTTGCGGGCGCCGACCAGAAGCCCCGGTTCGTCGGCGCTGATGGCGACGAACGCGTAATGGCCGCGCAGCTCGGCGTACGTGCGGCGGACGGCCTCGATCAGCCCGTCCTCGCTGTGGCGCGCGACGAGGTGGGCGATCACCTCGGCGTCGGTCTCCGAGGTGAACACCGCGCCCTCGTCGGTCAGGCGGTCCTTCAGCGCAACGTAGTTCTCGACGATCCCGTTGACGACGATATGCACCCGGTCGGTGTTGTCGAAATGGGGATGCGCGTTCTCTTCGGTCACCCGTCCGTGGGTGGCCCAGCGGGTGTGGCCGATCCCGGTACCCGGGGCCGGAGGCTCGGCCAGCGCCACCGCTGTTGCCGTTGGCTCGGGCCGCTCTCCGAGCGCTCGGCGCAGCGCGCTGAGGTTGCCGACGGCACGGACGGCATCGATCCGATCGCCGTCGAGCACGGAGATCCCGGCACTGTCATAGCCGCGGTATTCGAGCTTCTCGAGCCCGGCCAGCAGCAGCGGGCGGGCGGCTCGGGGTCCGACGTAGCCGACGATGCCGCACATTCGGGTTGGGAGCTCCTGGATCGGGATCGGGTGGTGGATCGAGCCGCAGCGGCAGCCCGCGCCCTCCTCTCTGGCCGGAGAGCGAGCCCGGGATCTTAGAGAGTTGACAGGCGTTACCTGGCCCACGAACCCCTAGAGTTCCCGCGCTGATGGCCCACCCTCGCGTTCCCCGGCTGCCGCTGGTCCCTGATCCGTTCCGCCGAATTCACGTCCCACGGGACCTGAAGGCAATCACCGTGACCGGCGAGCAGGAGGACCCGGCGGCCGGGGGGCTCAGCGAGCGGACCGCCAACCGGATCTGGGCCGCGGGCCGCGAGCTCTACCGCACCGGCGTCCATCCGGCGCTGCAGCTCTGCGTTCGCCGCAACGGCCAGGTGGTGGTCGACCGGGCGATCGGCCACGCCCGCGGCAACGGCCCGCACGATTCGCCGGACACCCGCAAGGTGCCGGTGAGCACCGACACGCCGTTCTGTGTGTTCTCGACCTCCAAGGCCATCACCGCCCTGGTCATCCATCTGCTCCAGGAGCGCGGCGCACTCGACATCGCCGACCGGGTGGTCGACTACATCCCGGAGTACGGGGCCCACGGCAAGGCCGGGACGACGATCGCGCACGTCCTGGCCCACCGGGCCGGAGTTCCCGGGCTACCGAAGACGGCGCTCGATCTCGACCGGGTCAGCGACCGTGAATTTCTCACCAAGACGATCTCCGACGCGAAGCCGTTCGTGAAGCCGGGCACGCTGCTGGCTTACCACGCCGTCTCCGGCGGCTTCATCCTCGGGGAGATCATCTGGCGGGTCACCGGCCGGAGCATCCGCGACGTGCTGGCGCGGGAGATCCTCGAGCCGCTGAGCTTCCGTTGGGGCAACTATGGCGTCCGACCCGAGGAAGTCGACCAGGTGGGCCTCAACTACGTCAGCGGGCCGAAGCTGCTGCCGCCGCTCTCGACGCTCGTGACCCGGGTCCTCAGCCTGCCCATCGACAAGGTCGTCGCGCTGTCAAACGACCCGCGTTATCAGACCGCCGTGATTCCGAGCGCCAGCCTGATGACGACCGCCAACGAGCTGTCTCGCTTCTTCGAGATCTTCCGCTGCGGTGGCGAGCTCGACGGGGTGCGGGTGATGGCACCGGAAACGCTCCGCCGGGCGCTGACCGAGCAGTCGCGCCTCGAGATCGACCTCTCGCTCGGCTTTCCCACCCGCTTCAGCTACGGCCTGATGCTCGGCGCCAAGGTGCTGAGCCCGTTCGGACTCGACACCGATCTGGCCTTCGGCCACCTCGGGCTGATCAACATCATGGGCTGGGCCGACCCCGAGCGTGGCGTGTCGGTAGGGCTGGTGACGAGCGGCAAGCCACTCGTCTATCCCGAGCTCCCGCGCTTCTACGGAGTGATGCAGCAGATCGCCTCGGAGGTGCCGAAGGTTCCGGCCTCCGAGCGGATGATCTAGACAGGCCGGGTCAGCCGGAAAGCGCCTGCTGCACTACCAGCGCGAGCCGGTCGGAGATCTCGTGCGTCTCCCGTTCGCTTGGCGCCTCGACCATCACCCGGATCAGCGGCTCGGTTCCCGATGCGCGCACGAGCACTCGACCCCGGCCGGTGAGCGCGGCGTGCTCGCGCTCGATCGCGCCGGTGAGCGCGACCTCGCCCATCGCGGCGGCCAGCGAAGCGCGGTCGGGGGCGCGGATGTTGACGAGCCGCTGTGGCAGCTTCTCCATCGCGTGGCGATCGGCCAGATCACCGCCGGTCAGGGCCTCGAGCGTCAGCAGTGCGCTGGCGATACCGTCGCCCGAGGGGCCGAAACCGAGGTCGATGATGTGCCCGGACTGCTCCCCGCCGAGCGTCCAGCCGCGCTTGCGCAGCTCGTCGAGCACGTAGCGGTCACCGACCGCGGTGATGGCTACCTCGACGCCGGCCGCCGCCATCGCGGTGTGGAATCCGTAGTTGGTCATCACGGTGACGGCCACGCCGTGACCGGGGAGGCGGTCGAGCCGGCGCAGATGGATCGCCGCCAGGGCCACCAACTCGTCGCCGTCGACCACCGAGCCGTGGCGATCCACCGCCAGCACGCGGTCCCCGTCGCCGTCGAAAGCGAACCCGGTGTCGTAGGAGCCTTCCCCCATCGCGGTGCAGATCGTCTCCATATGGGTCGACCCGCAGCCGTCGTTGATGTTGCGCCCGTCAGGCTGGTCGGCGAGCACGTCAACTTCCGCTCCGAGGCGGCGGAAGATCTCTGGCGCGGTGCGGTAGGTGGCGCCGTGGGCACAATCGAGCAGGATCCGCCGACCACTGAGGTCGAGCTCCGAGAAGCGCGAATGCAATTCGCGCAGGTAGTCCTCGTGTGCACCGTGAAAGCGACGGACCCGTCCGATCCGGTCCGGCGTCGGGGGCTCGCGCTCGAGTTCGGCTTCGATCTCGTGCTCGGTGTCGTCATCGAGCTTGAAGCCGTCGGAGGCAAACAGCTTGATCCCGTTGTCCTCGTAGGGATTGTGCGAGGCCGAGATCACGGCGGCCAGATGCAACCCGTGGCGGCGCACGAGCAGCGGCGCTGCTGGGGTCGGCAGCACCCCGGCGAGTAGCGCGTCCCCACCGGCAGCGGCGACGCCGGCGGCCATCGCCGCCTCCAGCATCTCGCCGGATTCCCGCGTGTCCCTCACGATCACGACCTGGGGCCGGTCCTGGGCCACGTGGGTGACTGCGGCTCGCGCCAGCGCCAGCGCCAGCTCTGCGGTGAGGAAATGCCCGGCGCGGCCGCGGACGCCGTCCGTGCCGAAAAGCTGGCGGGTCATCTACCTCAGCGCGTCAGCGCTTGGAGAACTGCGGCCGCTTGCGGGCCTTCTTCAGCCCCGCCTTCTTGCGTTCCTTCACGCGCGGGTCACGCGTCAGGAAGCCGCGTCGCTTCAGTTCGCCACGGAGGTTCGGATCGGCCACCAGCAGCGCGCGGGAGATGCCGTGGCGCAGCGCCCCGGCCTGGGCGGCCACGCCGCCACCGTGCATCCTCGCGATGACGTCCATGCGGGCCTCGTAGCCCACCGTCTCGAGTGGCTGGCGAATCATCCGCTGCAGCGTCGGACGAGGGAAGAAATCGTTGAGTTCCTTGCCGTTGATCGAGTACGTGCCGCTTCCCGGCTTGAGGGTCACGCGCGCCACGGCCGTCTTGCGCTTGCCGGTCGACGTGTAGCGGGCTCCGGCGGCCAGGTCGATCGCCGCGTCGGCGATCGGCTTGGTCTCCTCCTCGGCCTCCTGGGCGCGAGCGGCAGCTGCTTCGGCTTCGGCCTCCGCGGCCGCCTGGGCCTCGGCGTCGAGGAACTGCTCGCCCTCGGGAACGATGTCCGGCTCAAGGTCGGCACCGGGGATGTCCGGCTTGACGCGGGGGGTTGAATCGTCGTCGTCCTCCGCGACTGCCGCGGGGACCGGCGTCGGCTCTGCCGTGGGCGTGGGCGCGGCGGGTGGCTCGGGGTCGGCCGCGGCGGCTGGCTCAGGGGCGGTTGCGTCGGGCGCCGGGTCCGGAGCGGCGGCGGCGGGCTCGTCGGCGGCGG
>CAXMLR010000345.1:0-2224 GCA_964194275.1 uncultured Solirubrobacterales bacterium | reverse complement strand
GCCGGGGCCGCCGGTGCCGTCGCCCTGCGGGCAGCCGCCCTGGACCATGAAGTCCTCGATCACGCGGTGAAAGGCGAGCCCGCCGTAGAAGCCCTTCCGGGCCAGGTCCTCGAAGTTGCCGACCGTCTTGGGCGCGTCCTGTGTGAAGAGTTCGAGGCGGATCGGCCCGTGGTTCGTGTGCATGGTTGCTTCGGTCATGGCGCAACCGTACACGGCGGGCATGCTTGTACCCTTGGTCGAAGCTCGCGCCTGTAGCTCAGGGGACAGAGCGACGGCCTTCTAAGCCGTGGGTCGCAGGTTCGAATCCTGCCGGGGGCGCTCAGGTTTGCCCTGCAAACAGCTAGTTTAGAGTGCCATTTGGACCCGCGATAGTTGTGGGCTCACGGCTCGGGCAACCACTCCGGGCGCGGGCTTGACGGTGCTTGAATCCGCTGACACAAGCTCGGCCACGCGCTCCTCCCCAATCGAAGCAGCGCTCTTGTCCTGCGGAGGGGCCAGAGTCGATTTCCCTCGCTGATCGCGTTCGCGTAGTAGATCGCCGATGAGATCGTGCTTCAAGGCTGCAATGATCGTCAACGCAACGGGTCAGCTTCCGCTGGACCTCGCCCGTTGGCGTAACGAGGACCCGGTTGGCCGAGTCGGTGCCGATGTCGACGCCGAGCAGTCGCTGCGCCACGCTCGGCTAGGCCCGGCCCGAGGAGGCGCGCGACCGGCGGGCGAGCGAGTCGACCGCGACGGCCAGCAGCAGCACGCCGCCGGTGATCATGAAGCGGTAGGAGGAGGAGAGGTTCAGCAGCGTCAGGCCGTTGGTGATCGCGGTGATGACGAAGATTCCCAGCAGCGCCGAGACCGCCGACCCGCGGCCGCCGAATAGGCTGGTGCCGCCGATCACCGCGGCCGCGATCGCGTTGAGGTTGACATCTCCCGCGCCCGACTGCTGGTTGGCGGCGGCCAGCCGCGCGGCGTCGAGGATGCCACCGACCGCGGCCAGGGTCGAGCAGAGCACGAACGCGCCGAGGTAGATCCGGCGGACGTTGATGCCGGCTCGCCGCGCGGCCTCCGCGTTGCCGCCGACAGCGTACATGGAGCGGCCGAACTTCGTTCGCCTGAACACGTAGTGCATGACCATCACGAGGACGAGGAAGAACACGAACATCCAGCCCACGCCACGGTCGGTGGCGAGGTACATGACGGCGGCGATCAGCAGCGCCCCGAGGATGACGCTGCGGGTCAGCAGCAGCTTCAGGGACTGGGCCGACAGCGAGGCGGCACGTCGGCGCCGCGCGCGCAGGAAGCCGGTCACGAAAAGCCCGCCGGAGGCCAGCAGGGCGAAGACCACGGCCAGCGGCTCGGGGACGAAGTCCAGCTGCGCGAACTTGACCAGCGCCGAGTTGAAGGGGAAGTTGATCGCCCCGATGCTGCCCAGCAACCACAGCTGCGCGCCCTCGAAGGCGAGCAAACCGGCGAGCGTGATGACGAAGCTCGGCACTCCGAAGCGGTTGAAGACGAAGGCGTAGAGCAGGCCGATCGCTGAGCCGGCCGCGATCGCGATGAGCAGGGCGAGGATCACCGGCATGCCGTGGTTGACGTAGAGCACTGCGGTCAGGGCCGCGGCCAGGCCGCTCACCGAGCCGACCGACAGATCGATCTGGCCGAGCAGCAGCACGCACACGATGCCGAGCGCGATCACCCCAGTCGGGACCGCCTCCAGCAGCAGGTTGACGAAGTTGTCGGCCTGGAGGAAGACCGGGTTGAGGACCTCGAAGACGGCGCAGATGATGATCAGGCCGACGATCACCGGCAGGGCCCCCAGCTCGCCGGAGCGGATCCGATCCATGAGCACCCGGCCCGAGGCGGCAAGGCCCTCTCCGGGGACTAGGCGCTCGTCGGTGAGCTCGGTGGCGAGTGGGGGGGGGCTTGACCGGGGTCACGACTTCGTCGCCTCCTCGGTATCGGTGGACGGGGGCATGGTCAGCCCGTCCGTGTGGTCGGCGGCGCCGGTGATCGCGGCGATGATCTCCTCCTGGCTGGTCTCCTCGACCCGGAAGGTCCCGTTGTTGCGCCCGAGCCGGAGGACGCAGACCTCATCGGCGACGGCCATCACGTCGGCCATGTTGTGCGAGATCATGATCACGGCGTGATCGCGCTCTCGGAGCCGCTCGACGAGCTTGAGCACCTCCGCGGTCTGCGAGACCCCGAGGGCCGCGGTGGGCTCGTCGAGGAT
>CAXMLR010000344.1:0-8764 GCA_964194275.1 uncultured Solirubrobacterales bacterium | reverse complement strand
GATCCCCACGCCCGCGTTGTTGACGAGCACGTCGAGTCGCCCGAAGCGCTCGCGGTGGGCCTTGACCACTTCGCGGATGCCCTCCTCGTCGGCCATGTTGGCCGCCCGTTGCTCCACTTCGAAACCCTGCTGGCGGAGCTCATCCGCGGTCCGCTGGAGCGGCTCGGGCTTGCGCGCAGTGAGGGTCAGCGCGTAGCCGTGCTCTCCGAGCACCCGGGCGATGGCGAGGCCGATGCCCCGGGAGGCTCCGGTGACGAGGGCGGCTCGATCTGGCATGGGCTGAGACCCTTTCATCGAAGACAGGACCGGGCGAGCCTAGTGGACAGCGCAGCGGGCCCGCGGTACACTCACGTACCATGAGCGCGGTGATCATCCCGCCAGCCCACGCCGACCTCCGCGAGACCGCCGCCCGCCCATCCGCGGCCGGGCCGGCCGAGGATCAACCGCTGACCGGGATGCCACCGGTGCGCGGACGGTCGAGGCTCGCCCAGTCGATCCGGTTCGTGGCCAATCCGCTGAGCTTGAACCTGCGGGCCCGAGACGAGTTCGGTGACCTCTGGCAGCTCCAGCTGCTCTCGCGCAAGGACCCATTCGTGGTCACGAGCCATCCTGATCACGTCAAGTCACTGTTGACCGCCAAGCCCCTCGACGCGCCGTCGCTGACCGGCGAGTCGCCGCTGCGACCGATCCTCGGACCGAACTCGGTGCTCACCTCGGTCGGCGCGCGCCACATGCGTCAGCGCAAGCTGCTGCTGCCTCCATTTCACGGCGAGGCAGTGCAGCGCTACGTGGAGATGATCGCCGCGGTGGCCGAGCGTGAGATCGACCGCTGGCCGGTCGACAAGGCGTTCGCGCTGGCGCCGCGGATGCAGGCAATCACGCTCGATGTGATCATGGGCGGCGTATTCGGCATCGGCAGCACGCCGCAGCGCGGCACCACGGAGCACCGGCTGCGCCAGGTCATCCGCCGGATGCTGGGCGCCTCGACGAACCCGCTCTACCAATTGATCGAGCTGCAGAACGCCGGGCGGCGGGAGGCGCGTGGAGTGCTCCGCATCGTTCTCGCATTGGTCGACCGCCAGGTGTATGCGGTGATCCGGGAGCGGCGGGCCAGCCAGGACGCTTCCGAGCGCCACGACGTCCTGTCGCTGCTGCTGCAGGCCCGCGACGAGGACGGAGAGCCGTTGACCGATCCCGAGCTCCGCGACGAGCTGATGTCGCTGGTGCTGGCGGGCCACGAGACCACGGCCAACTCGCTGGCCTGGACGTTTGAGCGGCTGCTTCGCACCCCGCCGGCGTACGAGCGCCTCTGCGAGCTGGTCCGAGCGGGGGGCGAACCGGCCGACCGTTACGTCGAGGCGACGATCCACGAGGGCATGCGCGTACGCCCCGTGATTCCCATGATCGTCCGCATGCTCAAGCGCCGGTGGCGCCTCGGCGATTACGTGCTCCCCGCCAATACGCCAGTGGCGATCAGCATCGCCGCGCTACATCACCGTGAGGATGTGTACCCCGACCCGCACAGCTTCCGTCCCGAGCGGTTCGTGGACGAGAAGCCCGGGACCTACACGTGGATTCCGTTCGGCGGCGGGATTCGCCGTTGCCTCGGCGCCTCGCTGGCCATGGCCGAGCAGCGCGAGGTCCTGCGGGCGATCGCCGCACGCACCGACCTGATTGCGCCCGACGTCGCGCCGGAGCAGCCGCGCCAGCGCAACGTGACGATGATCCCCAGCCAAGGCGGGCGCGTGGTGCTCAAGCGCAGGCGACCGGCCTGAAGGGGCGCGAGCAGACCCTGACCGGCGATACCGTCACGGGCGTGGTCGCAGAGCCATCAGAGACATCCCATCGACAGCGGCTGGTCGCCGCGATGGCTGCGTCAATCGAGGAAAAGGGCTACCGCGAGACCACCGTGGCCGACGTGGTGAGACTCGCCCGCACCTCGCGGCGGACCTTTTACGAGCACTTCGACGATCGTGAGTCGTGCTTTCTGGCGCTGTTCGACGCGACCAACGACGCGACGATGCACGAGATCGCCGCTGCGGTCCATCCGGACGAGCCGCTCGGCGATCAGGTCGATCGCGCCCTCGATGCCTATATCCACAACGTCGCCGCGCAGCCGAAGCTATACCGAAGCTTCGTGCGCGAGCTGCCCGGGCTTGGCCAGGCTGGCGCCGACCGTCAGCTTGCGGTGATCGAGCGCTTTGCGCAGCTGCTGGTGGAGCTGGTGGACTCCGGCAGGCGCGAGCAACCCGAGCTCAGTGCGCGTCCGCTCACCTTGGACACCGCGATCATGATCGTCGGCGGAATGCGGGAACTGGCGGTGATCTCGCTGCAGCAGGGGCGAGATGTGCGTGAGCTCAGGGGCGTGGCGGGGCAGACGGTGAAGGCGATCCTGGCCGGCACGCTGCTGTGAACGGTACGCTGCTGTACCATCGGTAGCGGCGATGGCGAGTCACGGCGAACAGCTGATCGACGTCGGGCGCGGCGTGACGCTGTGCTGCGAGCGCTTCGGCGATCCCGCCGATCCGCCCGTGCTATTGATCGCGGGCTTGGGGCAACAGCTGCTGAGCTGGCCCAAGGACTTCTGCGACGCCCTCACCGCGCAGGATCTGCAGGTGGTCCGGTTCGACAACCGGGACATCGGCCGCTCGACCCATTTCCGCACGCGGCCACCAGGGCTGAAGCAATTGGCGACCCGGCGGTTTGCGCCTGAGCAGTACGACCTCGGCGACATGGAGCAGGACACGGCCAACCTGATCGAGGCGCTGGCGCTGGGACCGGTCCACGTGGTCGGGATTTCGATGGGCGGAATGATCGGTCAGACGCTGGCTGCGCGGCACCCCGCGCTCGTTCGCAGCCTGGTCTCGATCATGTCGACCACGGGCGCGCGGCGGGCCGGCTGGATCGCACCCTCGACCCTGAGGCTGGTGTTCCGCCCACCCGCCCGTGACCGCGACGCCGCGGCCGATCGGGCCGACAGCCTGTGGCGCCACATCGGTTCGCAAGGCTTCCCCTACGACGAGGCGATGGTGAGGGATCTGGCGATGCGCTCATTCGACCGTGACGACCGTGGTGCCGCGGGCGCTGGGCGTCAGATCGGCGCCATCGCCAAGTCCGGTGACCGGCGCGCCGAACTGAGGCGGATCACTGCCCCGACGCTGGTCGTCCACGGGGACCGTGACCGGATGGTCCACCCCTCGGGCGGTCGCAGCACAGCAGCGACGATTCCTGGGGCGCGCCTTGAGACGATCACCGGATTGGGGCACGACCTCCCCCGTGGTGCGTGGTCGCGCCTGATCGAGCTGATCACCTCCCACTCCGGCAGCGCGCGGGGCGCCGGCGCCACCTCCGGCGCAGCAGTCACCGGCTCGCGGTGAGCAAGGTCAGGGTAGCCGTCGGCGGCCGCAGGGCCAGGTCGCCGAGTGGGCCCCCGCGCCCTTCGGGATCGTGTTCAACAACGCCGGCGTGGCTATCTCGCAAAGCGTCGCGCAGGCCGCCGTCGAGGACGACGAGTGGAGGTTCGACATCACCTTCCACGGCATGGTCAACGGCATGCGCTGGCGCTGAGGTTCGCGGAACGGGTCCCGTACACCCACGGAGGTAGAGCCATAACCAGCTGTTGGGACGAGCTTGGGGACAGCGCCACTAGCGGTGGGGCCCTCCAGAGGATTCATTCGTTCGGTACCTTCAAGGCGAGCCAGCGCCTCGCGGCTCACGCGCTGAAGCCCCTGCAGATAGTTCACGTGCGCGGCCCATGCGGGATCGTCGACCAGCTCGCCGGCCAGCGTCACCGTGTCACCGTGAGCGTCGAGCAGCTCGTACACCAGTTCGGCGAGGTACTGGAGGCTCACTGCCCCGCTGGTGTTCATGTTCAGCACGGCTGCTCATCGATCCCTGAGGCGGCCTGCGCAGCATGAACCGCACGTCGGACGGCAACAGTGCCCGCTAGCGACGTCGCGCGGCGGGATCAAGCGCCGGGTTTCACCAGTGGAGCGAGCGCTCCGGACGCGGCGGGCTCGAGGCGAATTGGCCGTAGGCTTGACGCCATGCCGGACCTCGCTGATCGTGCCCTGAGCGACCTCCTGGCGCAGGTGGCCGCGCCGACACCCGCCCCAGGAGGGGGTTGCTCGGTCGGTTGGACCTGCGCGATCGCGGCCGCATTGGTCGAGATGGCCGCCGGGATCACGTTGGCGCGCGAGGCTCAGGAACCGCTGGAGCGAACTTCACAGCGCGCCGGTGAGCTGAGGGCCCGGGCGGTCGCTCTGGCCGAGCGCGAGCTGCAGGCGTATGAGCCCGTCCTGCGAGCGCTTCGGCTGCCGAGGATTGCGCCCGAGCGTGCCAATCAACTCGAGGCGGCGCTGTCGGAGGCGGCCGAAGCGCCTCTGGCCCTGGCCCGCTGCGCGACAGAGGTCGCGGCACTCGCCGCCGAGCTCGGAAGCTCAGCCACCCCCCACGTGCGCGGCGACGCGCTCGCCGGCCTGCTGCTCGCCGAGGGGGCCGCTCAGGCGGCAGCGCAACTGGCGCGCATCAACCTGGCCGGACGCCCGGACGACGAGCGCCTGGCTGAGCTGAGCGAGCTGACGACGCGCTCGGCGGCGCTCCGCGCGCAGGCGCTGGCAGCCGGTCGCAGTTGAATCGCCGCAGCGCGGTCACGCCTGCAAGCGAAGGCCCGGAGCTGCTCAGCGGACCGACGCGGGGGTGGCGGCCAGCTGATCGGGGCTCTGCCCCGTCTCCTTGGCCATCAACCGAAGCGCGATGAGACTGCACATACGCCCCTCGCAGGGGCCCTCCGTCACGGAGGTGTGCTGCTTGCACAGCTCGATCGACCGGTGCCCTGCCGCCACGCACTTGTGGATGTCCTTGGCGCTGACATCGGCGCAGAAGCAGGCGAACGAATGAGCCGGATCGCTCGCCCCGGCGTCGGCCGGCGGAACCGCCCGCTCGGGCCGGTCGTTGGCATCAAGCCGGCTGCGCAGCCGCGAGCGACGGGAACCGGCGCTGCCATTGCCCAAGCCGAGCTCGCGGGCTGCCTCGATGCCCGCGAGCTCCCCTGACACCTCGGCGACCCCCCAGCCGCCCTCACCGACCAGCTGCCCGGCGGCCAGGGCGCCCTCGGGCAGCGCCGCCAGCCGGAAGTTCCCGCGGCTGGGGTCGTATTCGGTCCGCCCGCCCGCCGCGGTGACCAGCGAGGTGGTCGGCGCATCGCCGCCGGAGACGATCACCAGATCGCACTCGAATTCGCGCCGGCGGGACGGCGGAGCGCCGGAGCGAAGGTCGGCGACCGGCGCGAGGACGGCGCTGCGGACCTCCCTTCGGCCGCGGGCGGCGAGGATCGTCCAGCCCTGCAACGGCTCGACGCCGTTCGCCGGCAGGCGCTTGCACGCGCGTGAGGCCTCGGGCCGCAGGTCGGCGACTACGCTGATCTGCACCCCGGCCCTCGACAACGCGATCGCCGCACGGACACCGCGGTCCGAGGTGGTGACCACGACCGCACGGGTTCCGGGAAGGACGCCGTAAAGGCCGACCAGCCGACGGGCGCCGCCGGACAGCATCACCCCCGGCAGATCGTTGCCGGGGAACATCAGCGGCTGCTCGATCGCTCCCGTCGCGTAGAGATGTCGCCGCGCGCGAATGCGAGTCAGGACACTCCCGTGGCGCACCAGCACATGTCCGTCCCCGTGGCTCTCGGCGGACGCTCCGGAGAGGAGCTCCACGCCCAACCGTTTCGCGTGGTGCGCGAGCGCGCGTGCCTGCTCGTGGGCCCCCTCCCAGAGAAGCCGGCCGCCAAGCTGAGGCCCCTCGTCGACCAGCACGACGTCGGCACCGAGCTCGGCCGCGGCGATCGCGCCGCTCAGTCCGGCGACGCCGCCGCCAATGACCAGAACGTCCGCCTCGCGGTCACGTGGCTCGGCTGCCGCCGCGATCTGCAACGGCGACGGCGAGATGCGTTCGGCCCGTTCCCTTCTCCGCGCCATCCACTCGGCACCGGGGAGCCGCCCACGCGGCAGATCCTGGTCGAGTCCCCCGATCGGATGCAGCGGCTCCACCCGCGCCCCCGCGCGCACCGGCTCGGTGCAGGCCCGCATGCCCGGTTCGCCATCAACCCTGACCAGGCAGTTCGGACACTGTCCCGAGCAGCACATCAGTCCCCGCCGGCGGTGATCCTTGACGCTACGCGAGAACGTGCGCTGGCCGGCGGCATACAACGCCGAGGCGATCGTGTCGCCGCGGAACCCCGATACGGGCTTGCCGTCGAATGTGAAGCTGACCGTCGAGTAGCGGTCGAGCAGCTCGCTGGGTGCTGCCGGGAGACGGCTCAAGGCTTGCTCACGCCCCCGCCGCGCCCGGAACCCACGTCGTCCCCGCCAGCGGCACGCGAGCCATCGCCGCCGCCTCTATCGTCAACGCCACGAGGTCCTCCGGCTCGAGGTTGTGCACATGCGACTTCCCGCAGGCCCGGGCCAGGGTCTGCGCCTCCAAGGTCAGCGTCCTCAGGTAGTTCGCCAGGCGCCGGCCGCCCTCGGCGGGATCCAGGCGCGCCGCCAGCTCGGGCTCCTGAGTGGAGATCCCGGCCGGATCCTGGCCGGCCTGCCAGTCGTCGTAGTAACCGGCGGCCGAGCCGATCCGGCGGTACTCCTCGTCGTGCTCCGGGGCGTTGTCCCCGAGCGCGATCAGCGCCGCGACGCCGATCGAGACGGCATCGGCCCCGAGCGCGAGGGCCTTAGCCACATCGGCACCCGTACGAATCCCACCCGAGACGATCAACTGCACCTCCCGGTGCATACCCAGCTCGACCAGCGACTGCACCGCTTGTGGAATCGCGGCCAGGATGGGGATGCCGACATGCTCGATGAACACCTCCTGGGTCGCGGCGGTCCCACCCTGCATCCCGTCGAGCACGATCGCGTCCGCTCCGGCCTTGACCGCGAGTGCGACGTCGTAGTAGGTCCGTGACGCGCCCACCTTGACGTAGATCGGGATCCGCCAATCGGTGATCTCGCGCAGCTCTTCGATCTTGATCTCCAGATCGTCGGGGCCGGTCCAATCGGGATGCCGACACGCGCTGCGCTGGTCGATCCCCTGGGGCAGGTCCCGCATCCCGGCGACGCGGTCGGAGATCTTGTGGCCGAGCAGCATTCCGCCCCCGCCGGGCTTGGCGCCCTGCCCGACCACGACCTCGATCGCGTCGGCCCGCCGCAGGTCGTCGGGATTCATGCCGTAGCGGGAAGGCAGGACCTGATAGACGAGCGTACGCGAGTGCTCGCGCTCCTCAGGCGTCATCCCGCCGTCGCCGGTGGTGGTGCTCGTCCCGGCCTCGCTGGCGCCACGGCCGAGCGCCTCCTTGGCCTGACCGGAGAGCGCGCCAAAACTCATGCCGGCGATGGTGATCGGGATATCGAGGTGGATCGGCTCCCGCGCGAACCGCGTCCCGATCGTCACCTCGGTGCCGCAGCGCTCGCGATAGCCCTCGAGCGGATATCGGGAGACGCTCGCGCCCAGGAACAGCAGATCGTCGAAATGGGGAACGCGCCGCTTGGCGCCGAAGCCTTTGATCGCGTAGATGCCCTCGCGCGCCGCCCGCTGGATCTCGGCGATCGTGTCCCGGTCGAAGGTGGCGGACTCGCGCAGCCCCGGCTGCCAGCCATTGCTTGACCCGAGCGCCATCAGTAGCTCCCGACGTTGTCGACCTGGAAGTTGTACAGCCGGCGGGCGGAGCCAAAGCGGCGAAATTCAAGCGGCTCGACATCGTCGACCTCCGCCGCCTCGAGCAGCGAGCGCAACTGGGCGATGTGCTCGGCGCCGAGTTCCTTCTCGACGCAGTCAGCGCCGAGGCTGGCCACCGATCCGCGCACGTACAGCCGCGCCTCGTACACCGAGTCGCCGAGCGCCTCGCCGGCGTCCCCGCACACGACCAGCGTTCCCCGCTGGGCCATGAACGCACTCATGTGCCCGACGGATCCGCGGACGACGATGTCGGCGCCCTTGAGGGAGATCCCGCAGCGCGCCGCCGCGTCTCCGTGGATCGCCAAGAGGCCGCCGCGCGCGGTCGCCCCAGCCGACTGGGAAGCGCTGCCCCGCACGATCACCGCGCCGGACATCATGTTCTCTGCCACACCAACGCCGCAATTGCCACTGATCCTGACAGTAGCCTGCTTGTTCATCCCGGCGCAGTAGTAGCCGACGTGGCCGTCGATCTCCACGTCGTAGGCCGCGTCGAGTCCGACGGCAATCGCGTGCTTGCCCCCCGGGTGGCGAACCACCACCCGCCCGGCCGCCGGGCCCGGGACGTGCAGGCGGGCGTTGAGCTCTCGGACGGTTTCGCGGGTCAGATCGAAAGCAGCGATGGTGTCCGCAGTGGCGTCGGACGCGGCCATCAGGCGACCGGAACCGTGCCCCAGCTGTAGACCTGTCCCGGCTCGGGCTCCCACAGAACGGCATCCGCGGCCCCGGGCAGGACGGCGATCGCCCGGTACTCCGAGGCCATCGCGACCCAGTCGTCGGTCTCCGCCATCACTGCCGGCTTGCAGGCGATCGGATCGCGCAGGACGGCGAAACCCTCAGCCGTCCCGACGGCGAAGGTGTAGAAGCCGTCGAGGTCGACCAGACAGCCCTCGAGCGCCTGCTCGAGGGTCGCGCCTTCGCGCAGGCGCCACGTCAGATAGCCGGCGGCCACCTCGCTGTCGTTGTCGGTCGCGAACTGGATCCCCTCGCGCCTTAGCGTCTGGCGCAGGCGGTTGTGATTGGACAGCGAGCCGTTGTGCAC
>CAXMLR010000343.1:0-2715 GCA_964194275.1 uncultured Solirubrobacterales bacterium | reverse complement strand
GCCCAGCACGGTCTCGAAGTTCTCGTCGACCCGAGCCTCGACCAGCGGCACGTCCTCTGTGGTGACGCAGCCGAGGGTGCCGTCGATGGCGATTCGCTCGCCCTCGTGCAGCTCGGTGCCATCGACGCTCACCGTCCTGGCGGTCAGGTCGATGACCAGCGCATCGACGCCTACCACCGCCGGGCGCCCCATGCCGCGGGCGACCAGCGCAGCATGCGAGGCCTTGCCGCCCTCGGAGGTGAGAATCCCCTTGGCGGCGTGGAATCCCGCGACGTCGCCGGCATCGGTGAACGGGCGCACGAGAATCACGTCGCGTCCTTCCTGCTCGGCGGCCACCGCGTCCTCGGCGGTGAACACGATCTCGCCCTTGGCCGCGCCGGGGGAGGCGTTCACCCCGGTGGCGAGGACCGCGAACTTCGCTTGTGGGTCAAAGGTGGGGTGCAGCAGCGCATCGAGGGAGTCGGGATCGATCGTCATCAGCGCCTCCTCGCGGGTCAGCAGCTCTTCGGCGACAGCGTCAACGGCGAAGCGAACCGCCGCCTGGGCCGGCCGCTTGGCGCTGCGGGTCTGCAACATGAACAGCCGGCCCTCCTCCACGGTGAACTCCGTGTCCTGCATGTCCATGTAGTGCTGCTCGAGCGTGCTCAGGATCTCCATCAGCTCTGCGTGGACCTCAGGCAGCCACTCCCTGACCTCGTCGATGTCCCGTGGCGTCCTGACCCCGGAGACGACGTCCTCGCCCTGAGCGTTGGGTAGAAAGTCGCCGCTGGGCTGCGGCGCGCCGGTTACCTCGTCGCGGGAGAAGGCGACGCCGGACCCCGACGTGTCGCCCTTGTTGCCGAACACCATCTGCTGCACGTTGACCGCTGTTCCCCACTCGTCGGGAATCCGGTTCAGCCGTCGGTAGGAAACCGCGCGCTCGCCCACCCAGGAATCAAACACGGCCCGGATGGCCAGCCGCAACTGCTCTTGCGGATCCTGGGGAAAGTCCTCCTCGGTGTGCTCGCGATACACGCGCTTGAACGTGCGGGTGAGCTCCTTCAACGCGTCGACGTCCAGTTCGGTGTCCTCCGACACGCCGCGGGCGTCTTTCGCCGCGCGGATCGCGTCCTCGAACTTCTCGCCTGGGATGCCGCGCGAGACGTTCCCGAACATCTGGACGAAGCGCCGATAGGAGTCCCAGGCGAAGCGTTCGTTCTCGGTCGCTTTGGCGAGGCCGGCCACCGATTTGTCATTCAGCCCCAGGTTCAGGACGGTGTCCAGCATCCCGGGCATTGATTCCCTCGCGCCCGAGCGGACCGAGACAAGCAGCGGATCCTGGTCGTCTCCGAGCGCCTTGCCGCTGTGCTCCTCCAGGCGGGCCAACCCCTCGGCGACCTGCTCGGCCATGCCCTCGGGCTCGTGTCGATCCGCCCGCATGTACTCAACGCACGCTTCGGTGGTGATCGTGAATCCCGCCGGCACCCGGTCCGCCCCGAGCACCCGGGTCATCTCCGCGACGTTCGCGCCCTTTCCGCCGAGCAGGTCCCGCATCTCCCTGGAGCCGTCGGCGAAGTCGTAGACCCAGCGCGGCATCAGCTACGTGAGCCAGAAACGGTCACTGGCAGGCGATGCTACCCGGGATCGGGATTTCCGGTTACTGTCCTCGGTGGAGCAATCGAAGATGAGACCAGAGGAACCTTCCCCCGCCGTCCCGCCGTCCCGCCAACCGGAGACGGCCGTACCGTCGCACGAGCCGGCCGCCGACTCGGCAACGCAACCGCCCGCCGAGCCTGCGACAGGCGCGGGCGACAGCACTCGCGAGGCGCGCGGAAACATGCTCCCGCGCCGGGGCCAGCGGCGCTTCGGGCTCGAGCGGCTGCTGGTCCGCTTGATCGCGACGTTCGGGATCATCGGCGTCGGCGTCGCGCTGGGAGCGATCCTCGCCGCGAGCAAGGTGCAGGGATGGATCACAGGGCTCGTCGTGGCCGGCGTGAGCGTGATCCTGGCCGGGCTGCTCTGGTCCTCCCGACAGCTTTAGAAGCTCCGGCGCACTGAATGAAAGAGCTTCAGGGAACGGCAACCACGCGGGTCAGCGCGTCGGCCGCGCAGAGCCTCGAACTGCTGAGCGCGGTCGACCGATACCCGTCCTGGTACCCGGAGGTGGTGCGGCGCGTCGAGGTGCTCGAGCGCCGCGGCGACGGCGGCGCGGCCACCGCGCGCACGACTCTGCACGTCTCTCAGGGGCCGTTCACCCGGGACATCGATCTGCTGTTGTCGGTGCAGACTGAGCCCGTCGGCACGGTCGCGCTGAATCGCATTCCGCACGATGAGGGCGACCGGGAACTGTTCTCGGTGACCTGGCGGGTGGCCGAGATCGAAGCCGAGCCGGGGAGCCGGATCGACCTTGAGCTCGACGCCAATCTCTCGGTCCCGCGGTTGGTCCCGCTGGGCGGGATCGGCAACGTCGTGGCCCGGGGCTTCGTCCACGCGGCCGCGCGGGCCCTCGCTAGCGGCGCGACCTAGCTATCGGCTCACGCCGCGGGCTCACGCCGCGCGGGCAGGAGCTGCTCGCGCTTGCCTGCTGGGCGAAGTGCTGGACCCGCCCGGGATGAGCTCAGGAGAACTCAGCAGGGGCAGGATGCCGGCCTCGAGGTCGAGCAGGAAACGCTTGCGTTCAAGGCCGCCGCCGAAACCGGTAAGCGACCCGTCGGCGCCGATCACGCGGTGGCAGGG
>CAXMLR010000342.1:0-2217 GCA_964194275.1 uncultured Solirubrobacterales bacterium | reverse complement strand
CCCAAGACGATCGACAACGACCTGGGCGCAACCGATGTCACGTTCGGATTCGACACCGCGCTGCAGGTGGCGATGGAGGCGATCGATCGGCTGCACACGACGGCGGAGAGCCACAACCGGATCCTGGTCGTGGAGGTGATGGGTCGTAACGCCGGCTGGATCGCGCTGCACGCGGGGATCGCCGGTGGGGCCGATGTGATCCTGATCCCAGAGATCCCGTTCGACATCGACGAGGTCTGCCGGTTGATCCGCCGCCGGCACGAGCGGGGGCGTTACTTCTCGATCGTGGTGGCCGCCGAGGGAGCCGTTCCCAAGAAAGGGACGATCGTCCTGGACGCCGGCGGCGTCGATGACTTTGGGCATCCGCGGCTCGGCGGAATCGGCCACGTGTTAGAGCGGGAGATCGAACACCGGACCGGCTACGAGACGCGTGCCACGGTGCTCGGCCATGTCCAGCGAGGGGGGACGCCGACCGCGTTCGATCGCGTGCTGGCAACCCGCCTCGGCCTGGCCGCGGTCGACGCCGCCCATGACGGACATTGGGGGATGATGACCGCGCTCCAGTCCACGCAGATCACTCTGGTCCGCCTCGAGGACGCGGTCGCCGAGGTCCGGCGCGTCCCAGTCGAGGAGTATCAGCGCTACGGAGTCCTGTTCGGATGAACCAGCCGGTAACGACAACGTTGTTTACGGAAGCGAGGATCTGTCTATGCTGCCCCTAGTGGTCTTGTCCGATCGCACCCTCCTCGTTCCGTGACCGCGACTGACAGCACGACGGCCACGCTCGACGAGCTGTGCGTCAACACGATCCGCACGCTGTCGATGGACGCGGTGCAGAAGGCCAACTCCGGGCACCCCGGCGCGCCGATGGGACTGGCGCCGCTCGCGTACGTCCTCTACACGCGGATCATGCGCCACAACCCGGCCGATGCAGACTGGATCGACCGGGATCGCTTCGTCCTGTCGGCTGGGCACGCGTCGATGCTTCTGTACTCGATGCTGTACCTCACCGGTTATCCGATGACGCTGGAGGACATCAAGAACTTCCGCCAGGTCGGCTCGCCCACGGCTGGACATCCTGAGCGCAAGTACTCCCCCGGGATCGAGGCGACGACGGGGCCGCTCGGCCAGGGAATCTCGATGTCGGTCGGCCTCGCGCTGGCGGAGCGGATGCTCGCGGCCCGCTTCAACCGCGACGGTCACAAGATCGTGGACCACTACACCTTCACCATCGCCTCCGACGGCGACCTCCAGGAGGGCGTGACCTCCGAGGCCAGCTCGCTGGCCGGCCATCTCGGTCTCGGCCACCTGATCGCCTTCTACGACGACAACAAGATTCAGCTCGCCAGCCCGACGTCCGTCGTGTTCTCGGAGGACGTCGCCCAGCGCTATGACGCCTACGGGTGGCACGTCGAGAACGTCGGCGAGGACATGTCGGTGGAGCGGCTCGAGCAGGCGACCCGGGCGGCGATGGAGGTCGAGGACCGGCCGTCGCTGATCATCGTGCGCTCGCACATCGGCTACGGCAGCCCGCATAAGCAGGACACCTCCGCGGCCCACGGCTCGCCGCTGGGCGAGGACGAGATCAGGCTGACCAAAGAGGCCTACGGGTGGGACCCCGACAAGCACTTCTACGTCCCCCCGGAGGCGCTGGAGCATTTCCGTGGCTGCTGCGAGCGGGGCCGCGAGCTCGAGGGCGAGTGGGACGAGCGCTTCAACGCATACCGCGAGCAATTCCCCGACCAGGCCAAGCTGTTGCAGATGATCGACGCGGCGGAGCTCCCCGAGGGATGGGACCGGGACGTACCCAAGTTCAGCGCCGATGACGACCCGATCGCCACCCGCAAGGCCTCGGAGAAGGCGATCCAGTGGGCCGCCAAGGCGGTCCCGCACCTGATCGGTGGCTCGGCCGACCTGGCCTCCTCCACCAACACCGACATCGACGAGGGCGGTGACGTCGAGAAAGGGTCCTACGACGGGCGCAACCTCCGTTTCGGCGTGCGTGAGCACGGGATGGGCGCGATCGTCAACGGCCTGGCGCTGCATGGCTTCCGCGCCTACGGGGCGACGTTCCTGACCTTCTCGGATTACATGCGTGGGGCCGTGCGGCTGTCGGCGCTGATGAAGCTGCCGGCGATCTGGGTCTACACCCACGATTCGATCGGGTTGGGCGAGGACGGTCCCACGCACCAGCCGGTCGAGCATCTCGCCGCCCTG
>CAXMLR010000341.1:0-10285 GCA_964194275.1 uncultured Solirubrobacterales bacterium | reverse complement strand
CAAGGGCGGCGTCGGCAAGACCTCGGCAGCCGTCAACCTCGCGTACCTCGCCTCCCGGGGCGGGGCGCCGACGTTGCTCTGGGATCTCGACCCGCAGGGGGCATCCACGTACCTGTTCCGGGTCAAGCCGAAGGTGCGAGGCGGGGGGCGCGGCCTCGTCGGGCTCAAATCGCCGGTCGACGCCCTGATCAAGGGGACCGATCATCCCAGCCTCGACCTGCTCCCGGCCGACTTCTCCTACCGGCACATGGACCTCGCACTGGACACGTTCAAACGGCCCACCCGGCGCCTGGCCCGGGTGCTCGACCCGCTGCGCGAGGAGTACGAGTACATCTTTCTGGACTGCCCCCCGAGCATCTCCCTGGTCTCCGAGAGCGTGTTCGAGGCTGCGGACGCCCTGCTCGTCCCGGTGATCCCGGCCACCCTGTCCTCACGCACGTTCGAGCAGCTCGAGGAGCTGGTCGCCCACGGCCCGCAGGTGCTGGCGTTCTTCTCGATGGTCGAGGTCCGAAAGTCACTGCACCGGGAGGTGATGGCGCGGCTGCGGGCCACCCATCCCCAGGCGATGCTCGGGGCCGCGATTCCGGGCTGTGACGAGGTTGAGCGGATGGGCGTCGACCGAACCGTAATCGCGGAGCTGGCACCCGGATCCCGGGGGGCGATCGCCTACGAGGCGCTGTGGTGGGACGTACGGCGTCGACTCCAGCGCCGGTAGAGCTACATTCACGCTCCGTGGACGAACCGACAGCCTCATACCAAGCCAACCCGTCTGAAGTGCACCGCGTGCTGCTGCTCTACAGCGGCGGCCTCGACACCAGCGTGATGTTGAAGTGGATCCAGGACGAGTACGAGGCCGAGGTCGTGGCGCTGACCATCAATCTCGGCCAGCCCGGCGAGGACTACGACGTGGTCCGCGGCAAGGCGCTGGGGATCGGCGCCAGCGAATGCCACGTGATCGATGCCCGGGAGGAATTCGCGCGGGACTACGTGCTGCCGGCGATCAAGGCCAACGCCATCTACGGCCTCGGCTATCCGCTGTTCACCGCCCTCGGCCGCCCGCTGATCGCCAAGCTCGCCGTCGACTTCGCGCGCCGGACGGGGTGCGACACGATCGCCCATGGCTGCACCGGCAAGGGGAACGACCAGGTGCGAATCGAGGCCACGGTCGCCACCCTTGCGCCGGAGCTGAAGGTGATAGCGCCGGTTCGGACCTGGCGGATGGGACGCGATGAGGAGATCGCCTACGCCCGTGAGCACGGCATCCCGGTCAAGGGAGGCACCGAAGCGGCGCCCTACTCGATCGACGACAACCTATGGGGCCGCTCGAGCGAAGGCCGCTGGATCGAAGATCTCGCTCACGCTCCCGAGGACGACGTGTTTCAGCTCGTGACCCGCCCCGAGGAGGCGCCAGCGGAGCCCGAGATCGTCGAGCTGGAGTTCGAGCAGGGGGTGCCGGTGGCGCTGAATGGCGAGCGCCTCGAGTTGGTGGAGCTGCTCGAGCGGGCCGGCGCGCTCGGGGCTCGCCACGGCATCGGGATCGTCGACCACATCGAGGACCGGATCGTGGGGCTGAAGGTGCGTGACATCTACGAGGTGCCGGCGGCAGCGATTCTCCTGCTGGCCCACCGGGAGCTCGAGCGCCTGGTCGGCACGATCCACCAGAACCAGTTCAAGACGATGCTCGACCAGAAGTGGGCCTACCTCGTCTACGCCGGGCTGTGGTGGGAGCCGCTGCGGACCGATCTCGATGCCTACATGGAGGCCGCCAACGCCCAGGTCACCGGCACGATCGGGGTTAAGCTGTACAAGGGCTCGGTGCGCGCGGTCACGCGGTCCTCGCCCTACGCGGTCTATGACGCTCAGCTGGCCAGCTTCGCGCAGTCCGGTGGCTTGTTCTCGCAGCAGGCCTCACCGGGGTTCATCGAGCTGTGGTCACTGCAGTCGAGAATGGCCTGGCGCGTCAGGCATGGCGCGGACGGGTAGCATCGGCGCATGCCCTACAAGGTTCTTGGTTACGTGGTCTGGCGGGGAGGCAAGTGGTACGTCCGCCGTCGCTTCGCCGGGACTCGGCGCAAGCTCGCGCTGGCCGCCGTATCGACGGCCGTGGTCGCCGGCCTGGTGGCCGCGCAGCGCCTTCCCAACCGAGACTGAGTTTGGCCCCAGTCGCTTTCCGGGCTAACGTACCGCGATCGTGGCTGACCGGCCGGCAGCCGAATCGTCGCTCCTCAACGTGATGGAGTGCTTAGCGTTCGATCAGGACATGCTCGCCGTGCGCCTGCACGGCCAACGGAGCGGCCGTCGCCACACGCCGGAGGTCCAGGCGGTCCTGGTCGTCGAGGTCGACGGCCGAGGTCACCGGTTTGCTGGTGCACCGCCTCCCGCTGCGGGCGTGGAGCCGGTCCGGGTCTTGGGCGGCCAGCTTTTCGCTCCCCGCCTGGCTCGCGCCGGGCCTCGACGGGCACATCACCCTGTCGGTGGGGGAGCTCGGGCCGGACGTACACGGCTTCCCGGCGAACGGTGCCGAGCCGAGCGCACGAGAAGATGGGCGCACGATGACGACGCTCCCGCCCGAGGATGAGCAGGAGGCTGCAGTGACGGATGCACGCGAAGCCACCGACTCCGACGATGGTCCACGCCCATCCGTCACGCCCGATGCTGGCGAGGAGCTGGTCGGCGACGGCGCGATCTTCGCGCTGCGCGCCGAGCTCCACCAGCGTGCCGCCGCGCAGGCCCGCACGCAGGGCGAGCTCGCCGATGCCAAGGCCGAGCTCGAGGCGCGGGTCGCCAACCAGGAGCGCCTGCGCGCCACCCACGACCAGTTGCGGGCCGAGCTTGAACGGCTGAGCGGGCTCGTCCGCCGGCAGGACAAGCAGCGAGCCGACGTCGAGTCCAGGGCCGTGATCCTGGCCGCCGAGCTGGGGGACGCCCAAGCCCAGGTCGATGACCTCGTCACCGCGCGGACAGAGCTGATGCTCGAGCGCGACGTCCTCGCGCACGAGGTGGCCACGCTGCGCTCTGCCGTGGCGGGCGCAGTCGTCAGCACGGAGGCGGCCGCCGCCGAGGCGGACGGCTTGCGAGAAGAGCTCGGTCGGCTTGGCAATGAGCTTGCGCAGGCACGAGAGGCGCTCGGCAGCCGGGAGGCGGGCCTCGACGAAGCCGTGTCGCTGCTCGACGAGGCCCGCGCGCTGAGCGCCAGCATGCGCGAGCAGTAGCGCGCGACCCGAACCCCGCTGGTCCGTCCGCCCGGAGCCATACCGTTGAGGATGTGAGCGAACCCCCTGGAGTGCGGTCCGCGCTCGGTATCGAAGCGGTCGAATGGTTCGCCCGCGGGGACGAGAACCTGACCGTTCGCGTGACCGGACGCTGGCGGCGCCGGCGCCCCGCGCTCGGCGGCCAGCCGCTGCTGGTGATCGAGGCGGCCGGGCAGCGTCACCGGTTTCCCGCGACGCCTGAGCCGCCCGGGCTCACCGGCGCCGCCCCCGGGACCAGGCAGCTCAGTTTCACCGTTCCGGCTGCGCTGGCCTCCCCGGCGCTCGAGCGGGCATGGCTCCAGATGGGCGCCGTGGTGATGCCGTTGCCGGTGGCGGTCGAGGCGCAGAAACCGGGCGCGGCGACGGAATCGGACGCGGGCGTTCGGCACGACGGGGAGGCCGCCGACCCGCAGCTGCTGGCCGAGCGCCGCCTGCGCAGCTCGGAGTTGGCGCTGCAGGCCGCCCGCATGAGAGCCACCCAGGCCGAGCAGAGCGCGGCTGAGCTGGCCGCCCGCGCCGCGGAGCTCGAACGCGAGCTGGACGGGCTCCGCGTCGAGCCCGCGCGGCTGCAGGCGCTGCTGCGGGAGCGCGATTCTGCTCGACGCGCCGCTGATCAGCGGGCCCACGCCGAGCGAGCGATGCGTATCGAGCTCCAGGAGGAGCTGGCGGAGCGCCGGCGGGAGGAGGACGACGCCGACTCTGTCCTTGACGAGTTGGAGCTCGCCCGCGCTCGTATGGCCAACCTGGAGGCCGAGATCGAGCAGCTGCGCCGCCGCGCCGACGAGGCCGACCAGATTGCGGCGGCCGCCAGCGCGGCGCGGGACGAGGCGCAAGGAGCCTTGGCGCGGCGGGGCGCAGAGACCCGGGAATCGGGGCTGCGGATGCCCGACCTCGCCCTACGGATCGCCGCCGAGGCACGTCTGGTACCAGGGCTCGTGGCGCTCACCGTCGCCCCGGCGCTTCTCAGGCCGCATCGGTGGCCACCCTCGAAGGCGCTCGCGGCCGAGCGCCGCCTGATCATCGTCCACGGGCGCTCCGGCGCAACCGCTCATGTCGACGACGCGATGCCCGCAACCCTGCGCCGGGAGCTGGCCAGCCGCGCGTCCGCCGGGGCTCAATTGCGAAGCCTGCTCGCACGCCCGGTCGAGCACGCTGCCGGCTCACCACACGATCGCTCGCTGACTGCGACGCACCTCGCGCTGCGCGCCGAGTTCGTCGAACTGCGAGCACTCTCCGAGGCCGAACGCGCGCGCCGCCACGCGGCGGAGCGCAGGGCACTCGAGCTCGAACGCCAGGTCGACGACTACGCAGCGCGCTGCGCCGGCGCCTACGAGGCGATCGAGCAGCTCCGACCCCGGCTCGAAGACCTGCGACGCGCCATCGCCTTCGCGTCTTCGGGGACCGCGTCGGCCGTCCCGCACCGGGAGACTGAGCGCACGGACACCCCGGGGGTCCCCGTCCAAGCCGTCGCGGGGCGGGGCAGGCTGGACCCCGGCCGCCTGGACGCCGCGCTGTTCCGCCTGCGCGAGTCCGCGGCGGCACACGAGGCGCAGGCGGCGACGCCGCCCCCCGAGCCGGTCGCGGCCGACTCGCCCCGCCCATGGCTGGCCCGGGTCTTCTCGTTGCTGGCCGAGCGTGACCCCGGCGCGGCGGCCCGGCTGCTGCTGGCGCTGCTCCCGGCCCAGGGGCTGGTCTGCGCCCGGCCGCTGGCCTACGACCTCGTATTGCAGGGTCTCGGCTGCGTGCAGGTCACCGTCGAGAACCCTGAGCACACCGCCACCGTGCGGCTCACCGACACTCCGCGTTCGATGAGCGCGGTGCAGTTCGCGATCGCGGGCGATCCCGCCCGTCTGGCCGCGCTGGTGGCCTCAGGGTCGCTGGGCCGCCGCTTCCGCCGCCGCCGCGTCCGCATCAGCGGTGAGCGGGCAGTCGCCGCGGCGCTGCTCGACCTCGTGCACACGCCGCTCCGGCTGGGTCAGCTGCTCGCGGCCGGGTTCACGGTCGATCCGTGGCTGGCCCTGACCATGGTCTCGCTGATGATCGACCCAGCCTGGACCCGCGGAGAGCGCTTCTCGGTCGCCCTCCAGGAGCCGGAGAGCGTCGCTCCGGGGCCGCAGCTCCAGATCCGAGATGGGCGACGGCCATGCGTGAGCGAAACCAAGCTGAGCCTCCCGCCGGCGACAAGAATCGACTGCGCCGGCGATCGGTTGCTGCCGGCGCTCGCCGGCGAGCCCAGCGGGGTGGTACGGGTCTGTGGCGAGGCCCGGCCGATGGCCCTGCTGCAGCAGTGGATAGAGCGCGCACAGAGCGGCTGAAACCGCCTTCTGGCGATCCCGAGCGGGCGAAAATGTCCGCGTCGGCGCCTATGCTCGAACCGTCCGCATGAGCCCGACCTGCGCCCACCTTCATGTCCACTCCGAGTACTCCCTGCTCGACGGGGCATGCAACATCGATGATCTGGCGGCACGGGCGGCTGCATTCGATCAGCCCGCCTTGGCGCTGACCGATCACGGGGTGATGAACGGTGCCGTGGAGCTGTTCATGGCCGCCCACAAGCACGGGATCAAGCCGATCCTAGGCTGCGAGGTCTATGTCGTCGACGATCACACCCGGCGCGTGCCCGGCAAGCTCGATCGATTCCATCTGACGCTTGTGGCCGCGACGCCCACCGGCTATCGCAACCTGGTCAAGCTGTCCTCCGCCGGTTTCCTCGAGGGCTACCAACGCGGGAAGCCGTCGGTTGATCTCGCGCAGATGGCGGCTCACGCCGACGGCGTGATCGCGATGACCGGGTGCCTGCAGTCGCGCTTCTGTCAGCACCTGCTCGGGGATCGACCCGCCGACGCCCGCGCTCACGCCGACGAGCTGATCGGCATCTTCGGGCCCGAGGATGTGTATTTCGAGGTCCAGAAGAACGGGCTGGCCGCTCAGGACAAGGTAAACGAAGGCGTGGTGCGGATCGCGCGTGAGCTGGGACGGCCGCTGGTGGGCACCGGCGACGTTCACTACCTGAGGCGTGAGGACTACCACCACCACGCAGCACTGCTCTGCGTGCAGACCAAGTCGACGCTGACCCAGCCGAAGATCAGCTTCGACACGAACGAGTTCTATCTCCGCTCCAGCGACGAGATGACCCAGGCGTTTGCGCAGTGGCCGGAGGCGATCGCCTCCACGCTGGAGATCGCTGAGCGAGTCGACGTCGAGCTCGAGCTCGGTCGGCAGCTGATTCCGCGCTACCCCGCTCCCGAGGGCATGGAAGAGGGGGCCTACCTGCGCTCGCTGGTCGATCAGGGCCTGCGCAAACGCTACGGCGACCCGCCGTCCGCCGAGGCGCGCAAGCGCGTGGAGTACGAGCTCGGGGTGATCGATCGGATGGGCTTCAACGCCTACTTCCTGATCGTCTGGGACTTCGTCAAGTACGCCAAGGACTCAGGCATCGCCGTGGGGCCCGGCCGCGGCTCGGCCGCCGGCTCGATAGTCGCGTACTGCCTGCAGATCACCGACATCGACCCGCTGCGCTATGACCTCCTGTTCGAGCGCTTCCTGAATCCGGAGCGGGTGTCGATGCCGGACATCGACATCGACTTCTCGGTCCGCGGCCGTGAGCAGGTGATCCGTTACGTGACCGGCAAGTACGGCAAGGAGTCGGTGGCCCAGATCGTCACGTTCGGCAAGATGTTCCCGCGTGCGGCCACGCGCGATGCCGCGCGCGTGCTGGGGCACGACTACGGGGCCGGGGATCGCCTCGCGAAGCTGATCCCGGACCCGATCATGGGCCGTTCGCCGAGCTTTGCGGACTGCCTCAAACCCGGGCAGCCGCTGCGCGCGGAGGTCGACCGGGACCCAATTGCCAAGCAGATCGTCGACGTGGCCGTCGGGCTCGAGGGGATCGTCCGCAACTCCTCGATCCACGCCGCCGCCGTGGTGATCGCCGACCGGCCGCTGACCGATATCGTGCCGCTGCAGATCGCCGACGCAGGATCAGACGAGAACGGCGACCGGGTGTTCCGCACGGTCACGCAGTTCTCGATGAAGCCGGTGGAGCAGCTCGGCCTGCTGAAGATGGACTTTCTCGGGCTGCGCAACCTCGACGTGATCGAGGACGCGCTCGACATCATCGAGCGCTCGACCGGTGAGCGCCCGAACATGACGACGCTGCCGCTCGACGACGCCAAGACGTACGAGATGATGGCCCGCGGAGACTCCATCGGAGTGTTCCAGTTCGAGTCCGAGGGCATGCGCGAGACGCTCAGGAGGGTCCGGCCCACCGAGCTCGAGCACCTGATCGCGCTGAACGCGCTCTACCGGCCGGGGCCGATGGAACAGATCCCGACCTACACGCGGGGCAAGCACAACCCCGACTCGGTGTCCTACGCCGACGAGCGCCTGCGCCCGATCCTCGAGTCGACCAACGGCGTCGTCGTCTACCAGGAGCAGGCGATGCAGATCGCCAAGGAGATCGCCGGGTTCAGCGGCGCCAAGGCCGACGACCTGCGTAAGGCGATCGGCAAGAAGAACCGCGAGGCGATGGCGAAGCTGAAGCCGGAGTTCTTCGCCGGCTGCCGCGCCTCGGTCACCGCCGAGCCGGTGATCGAACAGCTGTGGACGACGAACGAGCGATCAGCCGACTACTCATTTAACAAATCGCACTCGGCCTGCTACGCGCTGATCGCGTACCACACCGCGTGGCTGAAGGCCAACTATCCGGCCGAGTACATGGCCGCGCTGATCTCCTCGGTGATGGACACCAAGGACAAGGTCCCGTTCTTCGTCGCGCAGGCCGAGCAGATGGGGATCTCGATCCTGCCGCCCGACGTCAACCTCTCAGACCACGAGTTCGTGGTCGTCGACTGCAACATCCGCTTCGGGCTCGACGCAGTCAAGGGCGTCGGCTTCCAGGCGGTGGAGGCGATCAAGCGCGCCCGGGAGGAGCTCGGTCCGTTCACCGACCTGTGGGAGTTCTGTGCTCGGGTCGACGGACGCGCGGTCAACAAAAAGGCGATCGAGGCACTGATCAAATGCGGAGCGTTCGGCTCGACCGGGGCTTCGCGCAAGGGCATGCTGTCGGTGCTGGAGCAGGCCCAGGGCGCCGGTCAGAAGTCGCAGCAGGACGCGCAGATCGGTCAGGGATCGATCTTTGACCTCGGCACCGATCTGGGCGGCGCCGGCCCGACCGCCGCTGCCTTCGCCACTCCCAGCCACGCGCCGATCCCCGGCGAGGAGTTCGAGCGGGCGGACCTGCTGGCGGCCGAGAAGGAGGCGATCGGGCTGTTCATCTCCGCCCATCCGCTCAAGGAGGTGGGCGCCGCGCTCGGGGCCAAGGTTGACTGCTCGCTGGCCGCCCTGTCCGATCGCCGGGACGGTGACTGGGTGACGATCGGAGGGATGATCACCCAGACAAGGCGGATCCGGACCAAGAAGGGCGACCCGATGATGTTCGCCACCCTCGATGACCTCGAAGGCTCGGTCGAGATCGTCATGTTCGAAAAGGCCATCGCTTCCTACGAAGGGGAGTTGGGGACAGACTCGATCGTGCTCGTACGCGGCCGCGTCGACCTCAAAGACCGGGAGAAGACCTGCGTCATCGCCCAGCAGGTCGACCGCTTCGAGCCGACGGAGGATGAGATCCAGCAGGCCGAGCTTCAGGCCGCCAAGGCCACGGTCGCGCCGAGCGCGCTGCGGTTGCACCTCGACGCCTCCGCCCTGCCGGCGACGATCCTCGGGGAGCTCAAGGACCTGCTGGCGGGTTTCCCGGGCGAATGCGACGTCCTGGTCGAGCTCCGGACCTCGGTCGGCGATCGCCGGCTGCGGCTCGGCGCAGACTTCCGCGTCGCGCGCAGCGCCAGCCTGCACGCCGAGCTCGAAGCGCTGCTCGGCGCCGCGCTGATCGCCACGGCCACGGTCGAGCCCGACGACCCGCCCACCGCGCAGGCCACGACCGCAGAGCCCGCCAGCGCCGTCGGCTAGTGGGTTACCGGTGCGGTCTCACCCTGGGGCGGGTAGCCACGGGTGGTGCCAGCAGCCAAAGCCGGCCATCAGCGCGTCGGTGCCCTCCGGGCCCCACGAACCCTGCGGGTAGGGCTTCACCGGCGGTGGCGAGCTCAGCAACGCGTCCAGGATCCGCCACGTCTCCTCGACGCTGTCCTGACGGGTGAAGTTGGTGCTGTCGCCGATCAGCGCGGCGTGCAGCAGAACCTCGTACGGGGTCGGTCCCTCACCGCCTTCGTGCGCGAAGTCCATGTCGAGCTCGATCTCCTGGGGACCGTCAGCGTCGGCGCGGTGAGCGTCGAGGATCATCCGGATCCCCGGGGCGGGGTCGATTCTGAATACGACCTGGCTGGGCGCCGGCGGCCGGCGCGCGGCCCCCATGAACTGCAGCCGCGGCGGTCGTTTGAACACCAGCCGCAACTCGGTCTGGGTGACCGGAAGCCGTTTGCCGGCCCGGATGAAGAACGGAACCCCGGCCCAGCGCCAGTTGTCGACCTCGAGCCGGAGAGCCGCGAAGGTCTCCGTCTCGGAGTTCGGCGCGACACCGGCCACCTGGCGGTATCCCTCGTACTGGCCGCGGACGTAATGGCGCGGATCGACCTCGGGCATGGCGCGGAACACGGCGACCTTGGCAGCGCTCAAAGTACCGGGGTCGCCCCCGGCCGGCGGCTCCATCGCGGCGGCGGCGAGCAGCTGCAGCAGGTGGTTGACGACGACGTCTCGCGTGGCCCCAACGGGGTCGTAGAAATGACCGCGGTCGTCGACGCCGAAGCTCTCGGCCATGGTGATCTCCACGTAGCCGACGTAGTTGCGGTTCCAGACGGGCTCGAGCATCGTGTTGGCGAAGCGGAGGTAGAGGATCTCCTCAAGTCCGAGCTTGCCGAGGAAATGATCGATCCGGTAGAGCTGTGATTCGCGGACGTGCTGGTGGAGTTCGGCGGCCAGCTGCTGCGCCGAGCGCAGATCGTGTCCGAACGGCTTCTCGATGATCACGCGCTGACCCTGGGCCACCAGTTTGGCGCCCGCCAGTCCCGCTACGACCCGGG
>CAXMLR010000340.1:0-2036 GCA_964194275.1 uncultured Solirubrobacterales bacterium | reverse complement strand
CGGCGCCGGCGGCGCCGAGCAGATGGCCGATCGCCGACTTGGTCGAGGAAATCGGAATCTGCTTCGCACGGTCCTCCCCGAGCGCACGCTTGATCGCTGTCGTCTCCGCGGCATCGTTGAGCTGGGTCGACGTTCCGTGGGCGTTGATGTAGTCGATCTCCGAGCCAGTCAAATCGGCGTCCGTGAGCGCCAGCTCGATCGCCATCGACGCTGCCGCACCGTCGGGATCGGGCGCGGTCAGGTGATGGGCATCCGAGGTCGAGCCGTAGCCGATCAGCTCGCCGAGGATCGTCGCTCCCCGCGCTCGCGCGGCGGATTCCTCCTCGAGCACGAGCATCCCGGCCCCCTCGCCCATCACGAAGCCGTCGCGCCGGGCGTCGAACGGCCGTGAGACGCCGGAATCCGAGAGCGCCTGCATCGCGTTGAAGCAGGCGAAGCCAAACTCGGTCAGCGTGGCCTCGGCGCCGCCCGCGACAACCGCATCGGCGTCGCCGTACTGGATCATCCGCAGCGCCATACCGATTGCGTGGCCACCGCTTGAGCAGGCGGAGACCACGCCAAACATCTGCCCGCGCAGGCCGAACTTCATCGACACTGCAGCCGCGCCGGCATTCGGCATGTACTGCGGGATGCCGAGCGGTGAAACCATCTTCGCGCCCTTCTGGCGCATCACGTCGTGCTGGGTCTCAACTGTGTAGATCCCGCCGATGCCGGTGGCCACGACGCACCCGACTCGCATCGAGTCGTAGGGCAGTGCTTCCCCCCAACCCGCCTGCTCGACCGCCTCGCCGGCGGCCACGAGGGCCAGCTGCGAGAAGCGGTCCAGGCGACGAGCCTCCTTGGTCGAGAGGAAGTCCTTGGGCTCGAAGTCCGTACAGGCTCCGACTCCGTCGACGATCCCGCACTCCCCCGCCGCCCAGCGCGGGTGCAGGGAGTCCGCGCCGACGCCGAGTGGGGTCAGCGCCCCGAGCCCCGTGATGACGACCTTCCGTCTCACGCCGATGCGCGCTGGGTGATCAGGTCAACCGCGTCGCCCACCGTGGTCAGCTCCTTCATGTCCTCGCCCTTGAGGACCACCCCATACTCGTCCTCGACGATCTGGGCGAGTTCGACCAGATCGAGCGAGTCGATGTCCAGCGCCTCGAACGTCGCATCCCGGGTGATCTGGCTCTCGTCCGGGCCGAAGCTCGCGAGCGCCTCCACGACGCGGGCCTGCACCTGCTGGGATGTCACCGTAGCCATATTGCGCTCCTGTCTGTGGGTCGGGTCATTAGGTCAGTCATGCCGCCAGGCCACCATCGACGCTGAGCACCGCGCCGGTAACGTAGCCGGCTGCCTCTGAGACGAGAAAGCGTACGCAGGCCGCGACCTCGTCCGGCGTGCCCGCTCGGCGGGCCGGCACCGCGGCCAGCAGATCGGTGCTCACCCCGGCCGTCATGTCGGTATCGATCCACCCGGGGGCCACCGCGTTGATGGTGATCCCGCGGCGAGCCACCTCAACCGCCGCGGTCTTGGTGAACGCGATCAGCCCGGCCTTGGCGGCTGCGTAGTTGGACTGGCCGGGGTTCGCGCGCAGGCCCACCACCGAGGAGATGTTGACGATCCGCCCGGACCGCGCCCTCAGCATCGGCTTGAGCGCTCGACGGGTCATCCGAAACGCTCCGCTGAGGTCGGTCGCGAGGACCGCGTCCCATTCGGCGTCGCCGAGCGACGGGGTCAGGTCGTCGCGGCTGATCCCGGCGTTGTTGACCAGCGCGAGCACGGGTACGCCGTACTGGGTTTCGAGAGCGTTGAACAGCACGTCGGGAGCGCTTGGCTCAGCCACGTCGCCGGCCAGAGCCACGGCCTGCCCACCGTCGCGCTCGATCGAGGTTACGATCGCCTCGGCGCCGTCCTTGTCGGCGCGGTAGTTGACGCCCACGCGCCAGCCGTCTTGGGCCAATCCGCGCGCGATCGCCGCTCCGATCCCCCGGGAGGCGCCGGTGACCAGGGCACAGCCGTTCTGGGCCAACCCAGACTCAGGCATCCCCGCGCGC
>CAXMLR010000339.1:0-2828 GCA_964194275.1 uncultured Solirubrobacterales bacterium | reverse complement strand
GCTTCTACGCTGAGCGCGTCCTCGGGCTTGCGCCCATCGCCCCGCGCGGGCACGGCGCGGCGCCGGACGGGCTGGCCGGAACCGAGCGGGGGGTCCTCGTGCATGCGGCGCTCGAGCGGCTTGACTTCCGCCGCGGCGTGGCCGTACCGGTCGCCTCGCTCGTCGCCCCTGGCCAGACCGCGCCGACCGGCGATGAAGCCGCCGAGCTCGACGGGCTGATCTCTGGCTTCGCGGCCAGCGACCTGGCGGCTCGCCTTGGGCGTGCGAGCGACGTCAGGCGCGAGGATCGGTTCACGTTCCTGCTCGCCGATGGGGTGCTGATGACCGGCGCGTTCGACGTGCTGGCGCGTGAGGGGCCCCGGCGGATGCTCGTCGTCGACTACAAGAGCGACCGTCTGAGCGGGGCCGACCCCGCAGCACTGCTGAGCGCCTCCTATGCGAGCCAGCGTCTGATCTACGCGCTCGCGGCGATCCGCGCCGGGGCGGCCGAGGTCGAGGTGGCGCACGTCTTCCTCGAGGCGCCGGCGGACCCCGTCGTGGCGCGGTTTGAGTCCGCGCAGGCCGACGCGCTGGAGCTCGAACTGAGCGCGCTGACCAGCGGCGTGGTGCAGCACCGGTTCGAGGTCACCGAGATCCCGCAACGGTCGATCTGCGCCGGGTGTCCGGCCGAGGGCGGGCTGTGCTCCTGGCCGCTCGAGCTGACGCGCCGCGCGACGGTCGAGCAGCTGTTCTGAGGGCACGAGTCCGCCCAGTGTCCGCGCGTGGGCGCCGCTAGTTCGGCTTGAACTCGACGTCGACCTGTTCGTTGTCGTGGCGCTCCTCGACCTTGGCCAGCGCCCGCAGCGTGTCCTCGTCGGCTGGGCGGGTCGGGGGGCCGAGCAGGCTGCGTGGCCATAGCTTGCGCGTGACCACGACGTTGATCTCAGCGGCGTAGAGCGTCATCTGCGCGCCGAGGTGCAGGAACACGAGCAGGGCGATAACCAGCCCGAATACGCCGTAGGTGGCGCTCGAGTGCTTGAACACGTGCCCGATGTAGATCCCGCCCAGGACCTGCAGGATCTCCCAGAACACTGCGGCGACGATCACTCCCACACGAAGACAGCGGGTGGCGATCGTGGCCGAGGTCATGAAGCGAAAAGCAGCCAGGAACAGGCCGACATTGAGCAGCAGCGAGAGGAGAATGGCGGCGATCTTGCCCAGTATCCCGCCCAGGTGCAGGCCGCCGGTGACCAGGCCGGTGGCCACCGTCGCTGCGATGAACATCGCGCCGAGTGATCCCAGCAGCAGCAGCCCGCGCAGCCGGGCGTGGACGAAGTCAGGCCGATCCTTGAACGGCACCGCCCACACGCGGTCGAACGCATTCTGGGCGGCGTTGGTGATCCCCAGCCCCGACAGCAGCGACGTCGCCAGCCCGAGCACCAGCACCAGGACGTGTCCCTTCAGCGGATGGACGCTGTTGCCCAGCTGGTCGCTGATGACCGGGAACTGCTTCAACACTGAATTGCTGATCGAATGCGCAGCGCCGGGATCGCTCTGGAGCACGAACCCGAGGATGGTCACGAACACCAGCAGCAGCGGGAACAGCGAGAAGAACGCGTAATAGGCGACGAGCGCGGCGAGGCTTCCCCCCTGGTCGTCGCCGAACTTCTTCACTACGGCCATCGGGATGGCCAGCCAGCGGTGCCGCTGCTGCACTGCGTCGAAGGCCCGGACCGGGCGCAGAAGGTCCACGCCGGTCGGCTACCCGTTCAACACGTTGTTCAGGCCGTAGCGGCGAATGCCGGTTCCTGCACGCCCACGGCGGTGTCACGACTGCGCAGGATCACCTTCGCCCCGCCCGAGGGGCTGAAGGTGATGCTCCGGCGGGCCGTGGGCTCCGCGCGTGCGTCGGCGGCCAGGACGTCGTAGCGGCGCAGCGCGACGGCCAGGACGATCTTCATCTCCTGCAGCGCGAAGCTGGCGCCCAGGCAGCGCCGGCGGCCTCCACCGAACGGAATCCAGGTGTACGTCCCGGGTGAGGTTCCCAGGAACCGCTCCGGGCGGAAGGCATACGGCTCCGGATAGATCGCCGGATCGTGGTGCACCAGGTAGGCGCTGGCGAGCAGCGCGACGCCGGGCGGATAATCGAAGCCGCCGATTCGCACGGGCTGCTTGGTCAGCCGCGGCTCGGCGTTGGGGAGGACCGGTCTGCGTCGCAGCACCTCGTAGACGGTTGCGGTCAGGTATTCGTCCCCGGCGCCCTCGTCGAGCTCTTCCGCCAGCCGCCGAGCCACCTCGGGCTCGCGCGCCAGCCGCTCGAACGCCCAGGCCAGCTGTGAGGCTGTCGTCTCATGTCCCGCCACCAGCGCGGTCATCAGCTCGTCGCGCAGCTCCTGCGGGGACATCGAGGAACCATCCTCGTGGCGCGCCTGGAGCAACACGGCCAGGATGTCGTCACGCCCGTCCTCGGGCTCGGCCCGGCGCTCCTCGATCACCTGGAAGATCAGCGCGTCCGTGCGCCGCGTGAGCGCGACAAAGCGCTTCACCGGTCCGAACCACCGGCTGGTCCGCTGCACCCAGGGCAACACGGACAGCGGACTCTCGCTGAATGCCAGCACGTCGGTCAGCGCGTCGCGGAGCTGGTCGAGCTGGGCGCCCTGCTCGAGGCCGAACACGGCGCGCAGGATGATCTCGAGCGTCAGCCGCTGCAACCGCGGGTGAAGGCGTACCGCTTCGTCCTGCGGCCAACTGCCGATCTCCCGCTCGGCGAGCTCGGTCATCAGTCCGCTCAGCCGCTGCATCTTCTCTCCGTGGAAGGCCGGCAGCAGGAGCTTGCGCTGTTCCAGATG
>CAXMLR010000338.1:0-1809 GCA_964194275.1 uncultured Solirubrobacterales bacterium | reverse complement strand
GAGCCGGTCGAGGCGGGCCTCGGTGTAGCGCATCGCCGCGGCGCCGTAGCCATCGATGTTGCCGAAGTTCCCGTGGCCGTCGACGAGCGGGTAGCGCATCGAGAAGTCCTGCGCCAGGCGAACCAGCGCGTCGTAGATCGAAGCGTCGCCGTGCGGGTGATATTTGCCCATCACCTCGCCGACGATCTGCGCACACTTGACGTGCTTGCGGCCCGGCTGCAGGCCGAGCTCGTTCATCACATAGAGGACGCGTCGGTGGACCGGCTTCAGGCCATCGCGGACGTCGGGGAGCGCGCGTCCGACGATGACCGACATCGCGTAGTCGAGATACGCGGAGCGCATCTCCTCCTCGAGCCCACGTGGCTCGATGTTGCCGCCGCCGATTGTGTCGATCGCAGACATGCTCTAGACGTCGAGGTTAGTAACGAGGCGGGCGTTCTCCTCGATGAAGGCCCGGCGCGGCTCCACCTGGTCGCCCATCAACATTGAGAACACGTGATCGGCGGAGGCGGCGTCTTCCATCGTCACCTGGACCAGCGTGCGCGACGCCGGATCCATCGTGGTGTCACGCAACTCGTCGGCGTCCATCTCGCCCAGGCCCTTGAAGCGCACGTAATCGATGCCCTTCTGGGCGACGGCCAGAACCGTCGCCCGCAGCTCTTCGAAGCTCCGCGCTTCGCTTCGCTGATCTCCGAGCCGGACCGAGAACGGGGCAGAGCCGGTCAGCGCTTCGAGGTCGGCATGGACTTCGGCGAGATGCTGGTACTCGTTGGCCTCGAGCGCAGCGCGCCGCACGCGGTGCGTGCTGGCCAGCCCCGATTTGGCCTCGATCGTCCGCACCACTATCTCGATCGGGTCCTCGGAGATCAGCTCAGTCTTGTACGGCGCGCCGTTCTGAGAGTCCTTGCGCACATGACGCAGGAGCCCGTCGACGTCGGTGATCTGCTCCTCGAGCAGCCGGCCCTCCTGCAGGAACGAGACGATTCCGTGGCCGTGGGCGGCCTGCAGCGCCGCCGCCCAGCCCTCGTACTGCTTGAGCAGGCGCGAGAAGCGCTTCCACCGCGCTTCGGTGAGCTTGAACGGCTTGTTGAAGCGATCGAACACCTCAATCTTCTCGAACTTATCTCCGAGCAAAATGTCCTCCAGCTCGGACTCGCGCTCGATGTAGCGGTGCTTGCGACCCTGACGCAGCGCGTACAGCGGCGGCTTGGCGATGTACACATAGCCCGCCTCGATCAGCGGCTGCATCTCCCGGAACAGGAGCGTCAGGGCGAGCGTGCGGATGTGCGCGCCGTCTACGTCGGCGTCGGTCAGCAGCACGACCTTGTGGTAGCGCGCCTTCTCGATGTCGAACTCGTCGCGCACGCCGGTACCGATCGCGGTGATCAGGGCCTGGATCTCGGTGTTGGCCAGCACCTTGTCGATTCGGCTCTTCTCGACATTGAGGATCTTCCCGCGCAGCGGCAGGATGGCCTGTGTGTTGCGGTCCCGAGCGCTGACCGCCGAGCCGCCGGCCGAGTCACCCTCGACCACGAACAGTTCGGCCAGCGACGGGTCCTTGACCGAGCAGTCGGCCAGCTTGCCCGGGAGGGTCGAGTTCTCCAGCGCCGACTTGCGCCGGGTGAGATCACGCGCCTTGCGCGCCGCTAGCCGCGCCTGCGCGGCCTGCACGGCCTTGGTGATCACGTCTTTGGCGTCGCGAGGGTTCTCCTCGAGAAATTCCGACAGGCGCGCGTTGACGATCGACTGGACGAACCCGGCCATGCCGGGGTTGCCGAGCTTGGTCTTGGTCTGACCCTCGAACTGGGG
>CAXMLR010000337.1:0-1635 GCA_964194275.1 uncultured Solirubrobacterales bacterium | reverse complement strand
ACACGCCGGTGGCCTCCATCGCGACGTGCGTCACGCGATACGCCGCCAGCCAGTCGCGCAACGCCATCAACCCCGCGACGGTCGTTGAGAACTCCGCCAGCTGCTCGGCTGGCGCCTCGAGCACGTTCAGACCGCTGATGGCTCCTACGGCGCGCTCGAGTTGGCGCCGGGGCGGGGCGGGGCGGCGCGGTGGAATCTGGCACCGACCGCGCTGTGGCTTCCGTACGTCGACGTGCCCGACATCGGGGTGGCCACCGAGCGAGCCCGGGGCCTGGAGGCGACCGTCCTGCTCGAGCCCCGAGAGGGCCCAGCCGGCTGGCGCAGCGTCGTCAGCACCGAGAGCAGCGGGGAGATTGCGTTCTGGCAGCGCAAGCGATGTCGCGGGGCTGGCCTCAGGTTTCGTCAACACGACGGTCCAGGTTGGCGGCGCTCTCGGCCTGGGGCGTCAGACCGCGTCCGCGTCGTATACCTGCTCGGCGGAAGCCGCCATCACCCGGCTCGCCATCTCCGCCTTCAGGCCGTCAAATTCGCGCTCGGCAGCGGGGCTGCGATCGCGCCGAAGGGAGAGCTCGTGAAATTCGGGGGTGACGAACCCATCGCGCAGTGTCAAGGTACTGGTGTGCGCGCCATGGGAGAGCCGGAATACGAACTGCTCGCGCTCGGGGCCGAGATCGCCTCGCCGCAGCGTGTCGCTCACCGTGTAATGGCCTTCGGTGACGGCGCGCGTGACGAGCTCGAATCCGTCACGCGCCCCCGGTCCCGAGAACGCCGTCTCGATCTCGACCTGACGCCGCTGGAGCGTTTCGTCGTCGCCGAGCAGCACCAGTCCTCGTTCGAGCACCTTGAACGCGTGCGCCACGCCCCCCGGGGAGCCGCCGCCGTGGTAGCGGAGCATGTCCTCGTAGGTGAAGCGCAGGAGTCGAGCGCCGTCGCGCAGAAATATCGCCTCAGAGCTCACCTGCCCCAGGTTAGTGTCCTCCCCATCCGAGTCCCCCCGTGCGTGCGCGGGTAGCCCGCGGGGGCAGAGTCCTGATGCGTGCTCCGACCCCTCTGATCCGGTTCACCCACGGGCGCCCCAGCCAGTCGGATGCGCTCCTGCCCGATTCTGATTCGGACTCCGGCCCCGCACCGGTGGTCGGCGCCGGGGATCAGGCGCCTGGCCCGGTGCCCGACAGCGATCGGGACGGGTCCGGCGCGCTCCTCAACCGGCGGCGGGTGACCATCGGCGTGATCTTCGTCGCCGCGGCGCTCGGCGGCCTGTACTTCCTGCTGCCGAAGCTCGCGGGCCTCGATCAGACGTGGGGGAGACTTCGTCACGGGGATCCGTGGCTGCTGGCGCTGGGAGCCGTCCTTGAGTTCCTGTCCGTCGCCGGTTACGCGGTCCTGTTCAGGACCGTGTTCGGACGCGACGTCCCGCGCGTGGACTGGCGCACGAGCATCCAGGTTCCGCTGGCCGGGATCGCCGCGATCAGGCTGCTCGCGGCCGCCGGAGCGGGTGGGGTGGCGGTGACCGCGTGGGCGCTCAGCCGGGCCGGTCTGTCCTCGCGCGTGATCGCCTGCCGGATGGTGGCGAGCTACGTGATCCAGTACTTCGTGTACACGGGCGCGATCATTGTCTGTGGGCTCGGGTTGCGT
>CAXMLR010000336.1:0-4161 GCA_964194275.1 uncultured Solirubrobacterales bacterium | reverse complement strand
ACCACCGTGTCGCTGCGTGTCGAGGACCCCCCCGAGCCGCTGCAGGAGCTGCGTCGCCTGCTTGTCCTCCACGACGCCTATTCCCTGGCCAACCAAGGCGACGCGCTGGCCGCCGAGGAGCGCTACGCCGACGCGGCGGCGATGTATCGCAGCGCCAGCGATCTCGCGCCTGACAATCACGAGCTTCGCTTCTGGGCCGGGCTCGGGGCAGCGCAGGCGGGAGACTTCGAAACCGCGCTCGAGGACGTGCGCGCGGCGATCGCCATCCAGCCGGGGTGGCTGGAGCTGCTGCCTCGGATCCCCGCGGCCTTCGCGCCGTCGGCGCCAGCCGTGCTGGCGCGGCTGCGCCGGCAGGCCTGATTTGCCGGCCGACGCGCAGCTGTGGACTCCCCGGCTGCTGCTGCGCCAGTGGCGCCCGAGCGACGAGCTCGCGCTGGCCACCATCAACTCCGACCCGGAGGTCACGCGGTACTTGAACCGGCCCGCCAGCGCAGCGGCGACGCAAGCGTTCTACGCCATGGTGGTCGCTGACTGGCAGGAGCAGGGGTTCGGCTTCTGGGCGGTGCAGTCACGCGAGCCGGAGAACGAGGGCGCCCTGCTGGGCTTCATCGGCGCCGGCTATCCGAGGTTCCTGCCTGAGTTGTCCTCACGGGTGGAGCTCGGCTGGCGCCTCGCGCGCAGTGCTTGGGGCCGGGGGCTGGCCACCGAGGGAGCCCGGGCAGCGCGTGATCACCTCTTCTCCGTGCTTGGCCTCCCCGAGCTGATCTCGATTATTCATCCCGAAAACACGCGCTCTCAAGCGGTGGCCAGGAAGCTCGGCATGTCGGTGTCCGAGCACGTCCACAACCCGGTCATGAGCATGCAGGTTGAGATTTGGCGGATCACCCAGAAGCAGCGCCCGCTACGTGCGGGTCGATCAGCACGCCAGGATTGAGCTGCCCGCCTGGATCGAGGGCCGCCTTCGCGCCGCGGAGCGCCAGCGCGAACGGGTCCGGGCGCTGGCGGTCATACCAAGGACGGTGATCACGCCCGACAGCGTGATGGTGGGTGATCGTGCCGCCGGCGGCGATCAACGCGTCCGAAGCGGCGCGCTTGATCTGGGCCCACTGCTCCAGTTCCGCCCCCCGTCGTGCCGGCGCCAGCACGGTGTAGTAGGGCGCGGGACCATCCGGATAGACATGGGTGAGGCGGCAGCTGACGGTGCCAGCCCCGCACACCTCCCGCAGCGCCTCCGAGGCAGCCTCCCTCACCGCCTCGTGGAAGGCGGGAAATCGATCCCAGGTGATGGCCGTCTCGAAGGTCTCCGAGATCACCCCCATCGCCACGAACGTGTCCCGCAGGTACGGGGCCCGCAGGAACGCCTCACGCCAGCTGCCGACGGCGCCGCTCCCGCTCCCGCGGCGTTCCCACGTCCCGCCGTGGTCCCGGCAGCACTCGAGCGCCAGCGTCATCCACGGCTCGACGTCGTGCTCGGAGGATTCGAAGCCCAGCACCAGCAGCGCGGCCGAGCCGTCTCCGGCGGCGGTGATCCGAGCCTCAAGCGGATCGATCAAGCGGCAGTTGGAAGGGTGGAGCCCGGACTGGGACAGCGCCCGCACCGCTTCCGCGCCCGCGCGGAAATCTTGGAACCTGACTCCAGCCGAGGCGCGGTGGCTCGGGCGCGGACGCACGCGGACCCAGGCCTCGGTGATCACTCCCAGGATCCCCTCTGACCCGATCAGCATGCGGTCGGGTGAGATCCCGGCGCCGGACCCGGGCAGTCGCCGCGACTCCCACACCCCGGAAGGCGTCAGCGCGCGGACCGACTCGACGAGGTCGTCGATGTGCGTCAGCAGCGTGGCGAAGTGTCCTCCGGCCCGGGTGGCGATCCAGCCGCCCAGCGTGGAGAACTCGAACGACTGCGGGTAGTGGCGGAGCGTCAGCCCGTGCTCGGCCAGCTGCGCCTCGAGCCTCGGCCCCGTCGCGCCGGCCTGGATTCTCGCCGCGCGTGAGACCGAGTCCACCTCCAGCACCCGGTCGAGCGCCTTCAGGTCGATGCTCACGACCCCGGAGTACTCGCCTTCGATTCGCGGCTCAACTCCCCCAACCACGCTGGTGCCGCCACCGAACGGGATGACCGCGGCGCCGCTGCTCAACGCCCAATCCAGTACAGCTTGAACCTCGGCCTCGTCCCGAGGACGGGCGACTACGTCGGGCGGGCGCTCGAACTGCCCGCGGAACGCCCGGATGACGTCGCGGTAGGAGCGCCCGTACGAATGCAGGGCGCGTTCGCGTGTATCGCTGAAGCAGATGCTCTGAAGCGACGCGGGCGCAACCAGGCCGGGCGGCGGAAGGTCTGCAAGCGCCGCCGGCGACTCGAGCTCGGTGGCCCCGAAGCCGAGGTGTGCGGCGAGAAACTCCGCCGTCGCCCGCTGCTCATCGGGCGAGGCCTGCTCGTCCTCGTATCCCCACCCCCAGTGCTTCAGTGCTCGTGTCACGACGGGCCAGCCTACCCCGCTACCGTTCTCCACCGTGGCGACTGCGTCGGGACTGCTGGCTCGTGGACCCTGGGAACCAGATCAGGTCGATGTCGCGTGGCTGTCCGGCACCTACGAGCCGCCGCTGAGCTCGATCGAGGCTGCGGACGTGGCGCTCGACGCCCTGCGCGAGCGAGGATCGCCGAGTCACGATGGGCTCGCGGCTCGGCTGGCCAGCTATCAGCAGCTGGACGGCAGGTTGCGTCTGGAGCTGCAGCGTGCGCGCTGGGCGCTGCGGTTGATAGCTGAGAACGCAGCGCAGAGCATCTCGGTGCTGTGCATCGTCCGGGCGGCGGACGGCCGCTGGCTGGCCGGACGACGCGCGGCCTGGCTGGCCTCGTGGGCCGGGCGCTGGGCGCTCGGGGCCGGCGGCGCGGTCGAGGTCGATGAGAACCCCACCGAGACGATGAGCCGCGAGCTTCAGGAGGAATGGTCGGTGCAAGCGGACCGGCTGCAGATCGAGGCGCTGGTTCGGTTGCCCAGCGAGGTCGTGCTGCTGGTCGGTCAAGCCTGGCTGCCCGACGGCGCTAGCGTCACGCCTGATCACGAGCACGACGAGTTCGCCTGGTGGCCCGCCGACGTGGACCAGTGGCCAGCCGAGGCCGACGAGCCGCTACGGCGCATGGCCTCGCTGCTCGCGGCGGGGTGAGTACGTGCGGGTGATCACGTTTCGCCGCCTCGAAGCGGCGTCGTTCGCCCATTCGGCCGTGTACGTGGCGCTGCTGGTGTGTGCGTTCATCGCCGGAAAGCCGCAACCGGAGACCTTCGTCCTCGGGCTCAGCCACGGGCTGATCTGGATCGCCATGTCGCTGGTCTGCATCGCCGCGGCGCGTATGCGGATCATTCCCTTCTGGGTCGCGGTCACGGTCGCCGTGCTCGGCGGCCTGGGACCCTTCGCCGGCTCAATCGCGTTCGTCGCGGCTGAGCGCCGCGACGGCAACGAGCCGGACTCATCTGCGCCAATTCGCACGCGTTACAGTTGAACGAAATGGCGGTCGACGCGAGCACAATCCAGGTTGTGATGCCGGCCATGGGCGACTCCGTCACCGAGGGCACGGTGCTCGAGTGGCGCAAGCAGGAGGGTGACTCGGTAGCCGTCGATGAGACCCTGGTCGCGATCTCGACCGACAAAGTCGACGCTGAGGTGCCGTCGCCGGTCGCCGGGACGGTCGTCCGGATCCACGCCGCCGAAGGCGATACGGTCGCGGTCGGAGCGCTCCTGGCCGAAATCGCCACCGGTAACGGCAACGGCGTCGCCGCGGACGCGCCGGCGCCCGTCGCGCCGGCCGACGCCACGCCCGTCTCCGGAGAGTCGCCGCCGACCACCGCCGAGGAGGCGATCGCGGGAGCGAGCACCGAGGCTGAGGGCGTTGCCGCGTCCGATGCTGCCACGAGCGAGACGATCGAGATCGTCACCCCCACCGGGGGCGAGTCGGTGACCGAGGGGACGATCCTGCAGTGGTCGGTCAAGGTCGGCGACATGGTCAAGGACGGCGACACGGTGGTCGAGATCTCAACCGACAAGGTCGATATGGAGCTGCCCGCACCCGCAGACGGCACGATCACCGAGATCCTGGCGCAGGACGGGGAGACGGTGACGGTCGGGCAGGTGATCGCGCGGATGAGCGCCGGCGCCGGCGCCGGC
>CAXMLR010000335.1:0-2205 GCA_964194275.1 uncultured Solirubrobacterales bacterium | reverse complement strand
GGGCTGGCTGGTCAAGGTCAAGCTGTCTGATCCCTCGGAGCTCGACTCGCTGATGGATCCAGAGACCTACGAGGGGTCACTCGCATGAGCAGCTACGTGTCCGCCACCGATGCCGACCGGGTGCAGATGCTCCAGGAGATCGGCGTGGGATCGATCGAGGAGCTCTTCCAGGATATCCCGGCGCAACTGCGGCTCGAGCGTCCGCTTGAGCTCGGCCCCGGGCTCTCCGAGCAAGAGGTGTATGCCGAGCTTCGAGCGCTGGCCGCGCGGAACGTCAGCGCCGACGACGAGATCTCGTTCCTGGGCGCGGGCATGTACGACCACTACGTCCCGGCTCTGGTCGACGCGATCACCCAGCGCTCGGAGTTCCTGACGCCGTACACGCCCTACCAGCCCGAGATATCCCAGGGCGGCCTCCAGGCGATGTTCGAGTACCAGACGGCGATCTCGGAGCTGACCGGGCTGCCGATCTCGAACGCCTCCGTGTACGAGGGGCCGAGCGCGGTCGGCGCTGCTGGCTACGTGGCGAAGCTCGCCAACGCACGCCGGCGCCTGGTCGTCTCCCGCGGCGTTCATCCGCACTCGCGGGAGACGCTGCGGACCCTGGCCCGCGGCTGGGGGATGGAGGTCGAGGAGGCACCACTGCGGGACGGGGTGACCGAGCTGCCGCCGCTCCTGGCCGACGTCAGCGCGGTGATCGTCCAGCAGCCGAACTTCCTCGGCGTCGTCGAGGACCTCCCGGCGCTCTCAGCTGCGGCCCATCAGGCCGGGGCTCTGAGCATCGCCGCCTGCGATCCGCTCCCGCTCGCCCTGCTCCGCTCGCCTGGCGAGTGCGGTGTCGACATCGCCGTTGGGGAGGGTCAGTCGCTCGGCAACCGGCTGGACTTCGGTGGTCCGTCATTCGGCTTCTTCGCCGCCACCGAGGCGCTGACCCGGCGGATGCCCGGACGCATCGCCGGGGAGACAAAGGACGTCGAGGGCAAGCGCGGCTTCGTGCTCACGCTGCAGACGCGTGAGCAGCACATCCGCCGGGAGCGCGCCACCTCCAACATCTGCACTGCCCAGGCGCTCAACGCGCTGGCGGGCGTCATCTACCTGAGTTGGCTCGGCCGCGCGGGAATCGTCGATCTCGCCACGCTGATGCTGCGGCGCACGGCGTACGCGCGGGAGCGCCTGCAGGCGATCGACGGCGTCAGCGTGCTGCACGACCGGCCCGTGATGCGTGAATTCGCTGCCCGGCTCGAGGTCCCCCTCGACGCCGCGGTGGCGGAATGCCGCCGGCGCGGGATCAATCCCGGCTACCCGCTCGGCCGCGACTACCCGGAGCACGAGGACTGCCTGTTGATCGCGATCACCGAACAGCGCAGCCGGGCTCAGATAGACCAGCTCGCCGAGGCTCTCGAGGCTGCGATCCGGGCGCACAGATCAGAGCTCCAGGAGGTGGCACGATGATCCGGGCCGCCGATGACGAGCTGACCATCTTCGAGCGCTCGAAGCCCGGCCGTCGGGCGTTCATCGCCCCCGGGCTCGACGTTCCAGAGCGCCCGCTGGACGAGCTGCTGCCCCCGGCGATGCGCCGCGCTGCGCCGCCGCGGCTGCCCGAGGTTGCCGAGCCGGAGATCGTGCGTCACTACAACCGCCTCTCGCGGCGGAACTTCGACCTCGATACCGGCTTCTATCCGCTCGGGTCATGCACGATGAAGCACAACCCCAAGGTTCACGAGCGGATCGCCGCGCTGCCGGGACACTCACGCCTGCATCCGCTGCAGGACCCCCGCTACGCCCAGGGGGCGCTCGAGCTGATGTGGCGCCTACAAGACGCACTGGGCGAGATCGCCGGCTTGCCTCATGTCTCGCTTCAGCCCTCCGCCGGCTCTCACGGTGAGCTGGCGGGAGTTCTCCTGACGCGGGCGTTTCACGAGGACCGCGGGGAGCACCGGACTCAGGTCCTGACCCCTGACACCGCCCACGGAACGAACCCGGCCACCGTCACGATGGCGGGCTACGAGGTGGTCAAGGTCGACACCGACAAGGACGGCAACGTCGACCTCGAGGATTTGCGGGCCAAGGCGACGCCGGACGTCGCCTGTCTGATGCTGACCAACCCGTCCACGGTCGGTCTGTTCGAATCGAACATCCAGGAGATCGCTCGGATCGTCCATGCCATTGGCGCGACGCTCTACTACGACGGCGCCAACCTCAACG
>CAXMLR010000334.1:0-5235 GCA_964194275.1 uncultured Solirubrobacterales bacterium | reverse complement strand
GATGGTGATCCCGCGCTCGCGTTCGAGGTCCATCGAGTCGAGCACCTGAGCGCGCATCGCGCGAGGGTCGACGGTGTGCGTCAGCTCGAGGATCCGGTCGGCCAGCGTCGACTTACCGTGATCGATGTGGGCGATGATGGAGAAGTTGCGGATGTGAGCCTGGTCGGCCATTAGGTCAAGGGTATTCTGGGAGGCTGGTCCGCCCGGGCACGGGGGGGACCCTCCGGCCGTGGCGTGACTCAGCTGCGGCCGCCGAGGCGTCCCCGGACGAGCCCTTGGATCTGGCGAGCCTCGGGGATCCGCATCGCCAGCACGATCCTGGCGTAGACGTAGAGCCCGACCGTGATGGCCAGCCCGACGGAGATGATCTCGGCCGGCAGGGAATGGCCGGCGATACCGTCGATGAGCGTCCAGATCCCGCGGGCCAGCGCAGCCATCAGCACCGAGGCGACGAGGATCCTGGCGGTGACCATCAGTGTCTGCGCTCCCTCGAGCCGGCCGTTGAAGCCGGTCCGCAGCCGCTGGAGTTGCAGCGCGGTCATCACCGCGTTGGCGACCGCGGTGCCAATCACCAGGCCGGCGATCCCCAGCGGCTTGTACAGGGCGAGGCTGACGATGACGTCGACGACCATGTTCAAGGCCGCCAGCCGGGTGGGAATCCAGGGCCGCTGGACCGCGAAGAACGTCCGGGTGAGCAGCAGGTTGATGCCCCCGAACGGGAGGCTGAAGGCAAACCAGAACAGGGCGATCGAGACCAGATGCGTGGCTCCGGGACCGAAATTCCCGCGCTCGTAGACGAGCCGGGTGATGGGGGTGGCCAGCACGATCAGCAGCGCGGCGGCGGGAATCAGGAGCAGGTTGATCTGGCGCATGCCGTTACCCAGCGTGCGCCGCATCTCGGCCGGGGCGCGCCGCGCCGCCAGCCGGCTGAGGGTCGGGAACAGGACGGTTGCGACGGCCACGCTGAAAATCCCCTGAGGGAGCATGTAGATCCGGAAGGCCTGGTCGATCGCTCGCGGCGCGGCGGTCGAGACAAGCGCGCCGAACACCGAGTTCAGGAGCTGGTCGAGGTTGACGATCCCCAGGCCGATGGTGACCGGCAGCATCAGCACGAACACCTGCCGCACGCGGGGGTCGTGCCAATCGATCTCTAAGCGCAGGCGAAAGTCGATCCGCCGCAGGGCCCACGCGACCATCAGCATCTGCACGACCGTGGCCGCCAGCCAGGCGATCGCGTAGGCGTAGATCTGGTGGCTGCCGTGGAACTGTGGACGCAGCGCGACCAGGCCCACGAGAATCACGAGGTTCCAGATCGCGGGAGCGAGGGCCGGGATCGAGAACTCGTCGTAGGACTGGAGGATCCCGACCAGCAATCCGGTCAGGCCGAGCAGCAGCACCACCGGGAACAGGACCTGCGCGAGGACCACGGTCAGATGGTTGGCCTCCGCGTCAAACGTGCTGCCGGTGAACACAGGCATGATCACGCCGGCGACGAGGATCCCCACCGCCGTCAGCGCGCCGAGCGCGATCAGGATGATCCAGAACAGGGTCGAGGCGAGCTTGAATGCCTCGCGCTTGCGGCCCTGTTGGAGCAGGTCGGTGAACACCGGCACAAACGCAGCCGACAGCGCAGCCTGCGCGAACAGGTTCGACATCAAGTTCGGGATCTGCGAGGCGATCGTGAACGCCGAAGCCGCCGGACTGTCGCCAAAGAAGCTGGCGGCGACGATCTCGCGCGCCAGTCCCGCGATCCGGGAGAAGCCCGTCGCGATCGCGAAGACCGCCGTATTCACGCCCAGCCGGCGACGAGGAGGAGGACCGCCCGCGTCGCTGGTGTCCTCCGGGGCCGCCACGGCCGCTATAGTACGGCCGCGCTGCGGTAAACCAGCCGCAGCTTTCGTCTGCGCCCACTCCTCATGGCAAACATTCACTCACAGAAGAAGCGGATCCTGCGCGCCGAGCGTGAGCGGCTGGAGAACCGGCGCTACACGTCGTCGATCAAGACCTACTTCAGGCGACTCGAGACTGCCGTCGCCGGCGGCGACGACACGACCGCCGAAGCCGAGCACCGAGTCCTGGTGTCGACGATCGACAAGGCCGTCAAGCGCGGTGCGATTCACCGCAACTCGGGCGCTCGCAAGAAGTCACGCGCCGCGCGCGTCCGGCGCAGCGGAACCGCCTAGCGTCGCCCTCCGTGGTTCTGTCGGCGCGCTGCTCGAACGCGGCGGCGGGTAGCTTGTGCTGATGGCACCGGCTCCAGAGACCGGGTACGCCGACGCCGGGGAGATCTCGTTCGAGCTCGAACGGCTCACGCTGACCCCTGAACACCAGTTGGAATTGAGCGGACAGTGGTTCGGGGTCCGGGGACGGCGCTTCGTCCGCCCCACGTTGACGCTGATCGGCGCCCGCAAGCGCACGCGTTTGCTGGCCGACCTCGAGCACAAGCCGTGGGCGGCGCAGGACGGCGAGGCCTGGCTGGTCTCATTTCCACTGCGGGTCCCGGCGGACGAGGTGCTGGAGCTGGAGCTCGCTGTCGCCCCGGACATCGCGGTCACGATCCCTCCCCCACCGGAGCTGGCCCAGCTTCCACCGAAACGCCGATCGTCCCGCGGTGCGGTCGTGGCCTCAAGGGATCGGCCACCGAGATCGTCCGCGCCGGCGGGTAACGACCCTTCGCCGCACGGCGAGCTTGACGCCGCGGCGCAGCAGCGCGCTCGGATCGAGAGCCTCGAGGAACAGCTCCGGCATGCCGCTCGAGCTGAGGCCGAGCTGCGCTCGGCCCTCAGCCGCCGGGATGCCGCAGTGGAACAGCTCGAGGCGCTGATCGAGCAGCGGGCGGCCGCAGAGCGCGGGCAGGCCACCGAGGCCGACCGGCAAGCCGCAGCGCGTGAACTCGCGACCGCGCTGCGCGAGCGTGATGAGGCGGCGGCGGCGCGTGACCAGGCCCGGGCTGAGCGCGATCACGCGGTGGCGGCGCGCGATCACGCGGTGGCTGAGCGCGATCAAGCGCTAGCGGCGCCCGGACCGCCACTGTTTGCGCCGTTACCACGACCCGCGATGGCGCGCCCCTCCCACCAGCCCGCCGTGCCGCGACGCAACCCGGCTCGGCGCGGCATCGTCTGGGCCGGGCGGGTATTTGCCCTGATCGTGCTGCTGGTCGCAGTGATCGCGATCGCGATCATCATTCGTTCCGCGTAGCCCGGTCGGTCAAGCGGCGATTCGTCTCAGCGCCAGCAGCGCCGAGGTGTCCTCGCCGGCGCCACCCGAGCCTCCCCCTCTGGACGCAAGCTCGAGGTCGGCGATCTCCACAATCGCGCGCCGGAGCTTGTCCGGGCCGCTTCTACGCGCGTCTGCGATCAGCCGATCCGCCGCGCGGGGAGGCATCCGCAGTCCACGCTTGATCTGGGCCACGGGCTCGCCGCCTTCGATGGCCCGAGCGACGTCGTGGGCCAAGCGAACTCGCTGCCCCATCCAGTAGAGCAGCCCGGGCACACGCTCACCCTGACTACGGAGTGCCAGATACAACGCGACCGCCGCCCGGGCGTCACCGCTGACGAGCGCGTCCGCGAGCGACCATGCCCGGTGCTCTGCCGACCCGGCGCTGAGTCGCTCGACCTCGGGCACGTCGAGGCTTGCGCCCGGACCGGCGCCGAGGGCAAGCTTCTCAAGCTCACGAAGCAGCCGCTGCTGCCGATCGCCGACGTGCTGGATCAGTGCCCGCGCGGCGGCCGGCTCGAGCACCAGTTCCAACTCGGCCGCTCGCTCAATCACCCACTTCGGAAGCTCCCACGGTTTGACGCTCTGCTCGGCGCTGATCTCGCCGCCCGCCTTGCGCACCGAGTCGTGCAGTCGCTTCGGCGCTTTCGCGCGGCCGTCCTCCCTGGCGAAAAAGGCAATCGTGGTCTCAGGCGGCATGCTGGCCAGAGCGGCCTCCAGCGGCTCGAGCCCCTTCTCCTTCCATCGCTCGGTTCCCTCGACGATGATGAAGCGACGTCCGAGCGCGAAGGTCATGGCGCTCAGTGCATAGGCCGCCGCCTCTGCAGTCGCCTCCTCCCCCTCCAGGATCTCCACCCCCTGCGCCCCACTCCCGGTTTCGGCGAGCGCTCGCAGCCGGCTGCGGCGTTCGGAGATCCGGCCGTGGTCGTCACCGTGAATCAGATACGCGGGCTTGAACGAGGCCATGCGGCCAGTCTAGGACCCGTCGGGGCCAGCCGGAGATAGGTCGCGGCCAGTCTAGGACCCGCTCCCCGATGCGACCGCACCCCATCTCTCCGTCATCCAGCGGGGCCGCGGGCGTGAATTTCCTCCCAAGTCGCTGCGAGCGCCCGCGGTTCGGTTGCTTCTCCCCGTCGCCCAGCGCGAACTACGCACCAAAATCGCTGGCTGCGTTCGCGGTTTGGTTCGTTCCTCGCCCCCGGCGCGAACTACGCACCACTCCGCTGTGTGCGTTCCAGGTTTGGTTCGTTGTTCGCGCTGAGCGCGACCTCGGCGCCGTCCCGCGACGCACCGCCGACGGCGATCACGACCGCCGCTGCGGGAACCAGCAGACCGACCCAACTCCCCGAGCCGTCACCCACTCGTTCGCCGCGCTTCGCGGTGCTCCCGGAGCAGCGCCACTGCGACGCCGCCCACGCTCGCGGCGCCCTGCGCGACGCGGCCCCGACTCAGCGCACGACGACGTTGACCAACTTGCCCGGAACGACGATCACCTTGGTCACCTCGTGGCCGTCGAGACGGGCTTGCACGCCGGGCGCGTCCAGACACAGCTGCTCGAGCCCCTCACGCGAGGTGCCGGTGGCCGCCCGCAGCCGGTCGCGCACCTTGCCGTTCACCTGGCAGACCAGCTCGAACGTATCAGTCTGCAGCAGTGCCGGATCGGCGTCAGGCCACGGCTCGTCCCACACTCGCTTGCCGGTCACCAGCTGGTAGACCTCGGCCCCCAGGTGCGGGGCGAACGGGAACAGGAGTGACGCGGCGGTTGCGGTGGCAAAGCGACGCGCCTGGAGGCCGGGTTCGCGTGCCGGGTTGTAGATCTCGTTGACGAGCTCCATGATCGCGGCCAAGGCGGTGTTGAACGCGAACCGGCCGGCCAGGTCCCGTGTGACCTTCTCGATCGCCCAATTCGCCTTCCTGACCAGTATCAACGCATCGCCCTCGGGATCGGCGGGCGGCTCGGCGTTTGAGGTTTCGACGCTGAGCTGATCCCCGAGCCGCCACAGCCGCGCCAGGAATTTG
>CAXMLR010000333.1:0-4858 GCA_964194275.1 uncultured Solirubrobacterales bacterium | reverse complement strand
GAGGCCAACCACGTCTGGCTGATCTTCGTGTTGACCGTTGTCTGGACCGCCTACCCAAAGGCGTTCGGATCGCTCGCCTCGACGCTGTCGGTCGCGCTGTTGCTCGCGGCGCTCGGGATCATCCTCCGAGGGGCGGCCTACGCACTGCGAACCGGTGCCAACGAGCCACGCCAGCAGCGGGTGATCGATACCGTGTTCGGTGTCTCATCGGTGTTGGCGCCATTCGCGCTGGGCGCGGCCGTCGGCGGAATTGCCTCAGGACGCGTTCCGGTCGGCAACGCCCGGGGCGGACCGATCTCCAGCTGGATCAACCCGACGTCGATCTTGATCGGAGCGCTGGCCGTGGTGACCGGGATCTACATCGCCGCGGTGTTCCTGAGCGGCGACGCGACCCGCGACGGCGAGCACGAACTGGCGGAGCGCTTCCGAACCCGGGCGCTCGGGGCCGGGGCGGTGGCCGGCGCGGTGGCGCTGGGCGGATTCGCCGTTCTCCACGGGGACGCCCATCCGTTGTACCGAGGGCTCGTGTCCGGCAACGGGCTCCCGGCTCTGATCGTGTCCGTACTCGCAGGCGTTGTCACGCTCGGGTTGGTCTGGACGCGCCGCTATGAACCGGCCCGGTACACCGCCGCCGCGGCGGTCGCGGCGATCATCGCCGGATGGGCGCTCGCTCAGAGCCCACGGCTGCTACCGGGACTGACGGTCAGGCAGGCGGCGGCACCGCACGACACGTTGGTCGCAGTCGTCGTCGCGATCGTGGCCGGCGGGGCGCTCCTGCTGCCCTCGCTGGGCACCTTGTTCAGGCTCGCCCTCGGCGGCCGGCTCGGCCACGATCCGGGCGGGGGGGACGCCACTCCCGCCGGCCCCCCGTCCGCCGAGGCGCCAGCGCATCCAGCCTTGCTGGTCCGGGTCGCCGGCGCATTGTTCGTCGCCGGGCTCGGCTTCACCAACGTGGCCGATGCGTCCTGGGCGCACCTGGTCGGGACGGCGTGCTTTCTCGGGTTTTTGATCACGGCGTTCCGAGTCGCCCTACCGCTGCCCTGACCCAGGCCGGGTGATCAGCGCCCGCGCGGCGCATCGGCGAAGGCGCAGTCTCGCCTCGGGCGCCCGGGGACGTCCTCCGGCGATCCGCACCGCGGCACTCATCCCACCGTGACCGTCCGGCCGTTGTCCGCGGACGCGTACAGGGCCTCGATCGCCGTCGCCTGGCCGACCGCGTCCGTGCGCCCCAGCAGCGGAGGCGAACCGTCGGCGATGGCGCGGGAGAAGTCCTCGGCCTCGAGCCGGTAGGAGTCGACCGGATCGAGCTCAATCCGCTCGACGCCGCGGCCGGTGCGGAGCTCGATCACCGCCGAACGGCAGTGCCAGGGATCGGCGAGCAACAGCACCCCGTCCTCGCCCACGACTTCGAGTTCGCTACGCGGCGCCAGGGCCAAGCCGGCGTCGAAGTGAGCCAGGACGTCGTCGGCGAAGCGCATCGTGGCCGCGAACGTGACATCGACGCCGTCGCCCCCCAGCGCCTGCTCGCCACTGACCCGCGATGGTTCTCCCGCCAGCATCCGCGCTGCGTTGACGCAATAGCAGCCCACGTCCATCAGCGCGCCTCCGTCGAGGTCCTTGGCCAGACGAACGTCGCCGGAGCCGGGGCTGTTGAAGCTGAACGTGGCCACGATCATCCGCAGGCGGCCGACCGCGCCGTCGGTCACCAGCTGCTGCAGACGCTGAGTCTGCGGGTTATGGCGGTACATGAACGCCTCCATCAGCCACCGGCCCTCGCGCTGCGCCAACGCGAACGCGTCCTCCACCTCGGCTGCGTGCCGGCTGAGTGGCTTTTCGCACAACACGTGCTTGCCGGCTTGCAGGGCGCGCATCGTCCACTCGATGTGAAGCCCGTTGGGAAGCGAGATGTAGACGGCGTCGATCTCGGGATCGGCGAGCATTGCTGCGTAGCCGCCGTAGGATCGATCTATCTGATGCTCCTCTGCGTAACGCTTCGCCGCGTCGGAATCGCGGCTCGCCACCGCCAGCACGTGAACCTCAGGCGACTGACGAGCGCCGGTCAGGAACGCGCGGTTGATCTTCGCGGTGGACAGGATTCCCCACTTGACCGACACGTGGAAGGACACTAGAGAACCTTGCCCCGCCATGTCGCGGCGTTCGCCCCCGGGCGCGTCAACCTGATCGGAGAGCACACCGACTACAACCGTGGTCTGGCGCTGGCGTTCGCGATCCGCGAGGGCGTGACCGTGAACGTCTGCCGGATCGAGGTTGCGGGGGTGCAGGCTATGGCCTCTGATCTCGGTGAACGAGACGAGTTCCCGCTTGACGCGCCGCCGCCGGCAACCGGTTGGCGGGCGTTCGTGCGCGGAGCGGTGGCCGAGCTGCAGCGGGCGGGCGTGAGGCTGCCGGGCGTACGGATCGAGATCACCGGGACCGTTGCCCAAGGGGGCGGCCTGTCGTCATCGGCAGCGCTCGAAGTCGCTCTTGCGCTCGCTCTGGTGGCGATCTCGGACGGCGAGGAGTTCGATCGGACCGAGCTCGCCCGGATCTGCTCGAGGGTCGAGAACGACTGGGCGGGCGCGCAGACCGGGCTGCTGGATCAGCTCGCCTCACTGTATGGCCAGCCTGAGCGGGCCATCAAGATCGACTTCCAAACACTGAACGTGACACCGGTGCCGCTCGCGCTCGGAAGTCACCGCCTCGTCACCCTGGACTCCGGTGAGCGGCACGCGAACGCCAGCTCGGGGTACAACGAGCGCCGCGCTGAATGTGCCCGCGCGTGCCAGCGTCTGCGAATCGAGAGTCTGCGCGAGGGCACCCTTGCAATGGCTCGGACGCTGCCCTCGCCACTGGCGCAGCGCGCCACCCACGTGATCACCGAGAACGAGCGCGTCGAAGCGGCCGTGTCTGCCCTGGCCGAGCGTGACATGGACGCGTTGGGCGGGCTCCTGAACGCTTCGCACGCGTCTCTGCGCGACGACTATGGGGTCTCGACGCCCGCCGTCGAGTCGGCCGTCCGGCTGCTGCTGGACGGGGGCGCGATCGGCGCCAGGATCATGGGCGGCGGCTTCGGCGGCAACGTGCTCGGACTGTTGCCACCGGGCGCGCCGGTACCTGAGGATGCGCTCGAGGTCCGGCCGGGACCGGGCGCCCACGTCCTCGCCTGAGCCGGTGGGTCGCGTATCGTGATGCGCGGTGATGAACTTCGCCGCACACGACCACACCCCGAACCAAGCGGTGGAGCTGTCCAGCACCGGGCTGGCGGCTGAGCAGGTCGTGGCGGTGGCGCGGTCGGCGGCGTCGGTAGTGCTGGGCGCGGAGGCCAGGGCGGCGATGGAGCGCTCGGCCGGAGTGGTGGCCGCGTTGGTGGAATCCGAGGAGCCGGTTTACGGCGTTTCCACCGGCTTCGGTTCGCTGGCCGCGGTGCGGATTCCGGCCGGCCGCCGCGAGGAGCTTCAGCGGGCGCTGATCCGCTCGCACGCCGCCGGGATGGGCGGCCCGGTCGAAGCCGAGGTCGTTCGAGCGATGATGCTGCTCCGCGCCCGGACGCTCGCCATGGGATGCTCCGGAGCGCGGCCGGTGGTGGCCGAGACGCTGATCGCTCTGCTCAACGCCGGCATCACCCCGACCGTCCCCGAGTACGGCTCGCTCGGGGCCAGCGGCGATCTGGCCCCGCTTGCGCATTGTGCGCTGGCCCTGATCGGAGAGGGGGAGGTGCTTGATGCGTCCGGCACGCAGCGCCCGGCCGAGCAAGCGCTCGGCGCCGCCGGGATCGCCCCCGTGACCCTGATTGCCAAAGAAGGCCTGGCGCTGATCAACGGCACCGACGGGATGCTCGGCATGCTCGTTCTGGCCTGCGAGGACGTGATCCAGCTGCTGCGCGTCGCCGATGTGACGGCGGCGATGTCGGTGGAAGCGCTGCTCGGCACCGACCGCGCGTTCGCCGCCGACCTCGTCGCTCTGCGCCCGCAGCCCGGTCAGGCCGCGAGCGCCGAGAATCTGTGTGCGCTCCTGGCCGGCTCCGAGATCGTGGCCAGCCACCGTCACGGCGATCCGCGGGTCCAGGATGCCTACTCGCTGCGCTGCGCACCGCAGGTAACCGGGGCCGCGCGGGACACGCTCGAGCACGCCCGGCGGGTGGCGGCCGGCGAGCTGCATGCCGCGATCGACAATCCGATGGTGCTCTCCGACGGGCGAGTGGAATCCTGCGGCAACTTCCATGGAGCGCCGATCGGGCTCGTGTGCGACTTTCTTGCCATCGCCGTCGCCCAGGTCGGAGCGATCTGCGAGCGACGGACGGACCGGCTGCTCGACGCGACGCGCTCGCATGGGCTGCCGCCGTTTCTGGCCGAGGATGCCGGCGTCAATTCAGGGATGATGCTGGCCCACTATGCGCAGGCTGCGATGGTGGCCGAGAACCGGCGTCTGGCCGCACCGGCCAGCGTCGATTCGCTGCCGACCAGCGCGATGCAGGAGGATCACGTCTCGATGGGATGGGGCGCAGCGCGCAAACTTCGGACCACGATCGGGAACCTCGGGCGGATCCTTGCCGTCGAGCTCACCTGCGCTGCGCGAGCGTTGGATCTGCGTGCACCGCTGCACCCTGGGCCGGGGACGGCCGCCGCCCTGCGCTCGGTTCGAGAGCGGATCGCCGGGCCCGGACCGGATGCCCATCTGTCTCCCGATCTGGCGGCGGCCGAGGCCTTGGTGGCGTCGGGGACGCTGCTGAGCGCCGTCCAGTCCTCAGTGGGAGCCCTCCGATGAGCGTCCGCGCCCCGCGCGGGTCAGCGCTTTCCTGCCGAGGCTGGCCTCAGGAGGCGGCGATGCGGATGCTGATGAACAACCTCGACCCGGAGGT
>CAXMLR010000332.1:0-2010 GCA_964194275.1 uncultured Solirubrobacterales bacterium | reverse complement strand
CGACGCGATCAGCCGGATGGTCCAGTCCAGCCTCGCGGCGGACGCTGCCCTCCCCCCGGCCGCAATCGACGCCGTCGGCCACGCGATCGTCGGCGCGGGCGAATCGCTGGCCAACTGGTGGCTCGAGCATCCCGAGGTTCCCCGCGAAGCTGTAGCCGACTGGTACGGCGGGATCGTTCAGGCGGCCGTGGCGGCGATGGTCCGACGCCGCTAGCTGGACAGTAGTCGCTCGAGTCCCACCACCGGGGACTCGGTCAGCTCGCCCACCCGCCGCACCGCCAGGAGGACACCCGGCATGAACGACTCGCGGTCAATCGAGTCGTGGCGAATCGTCAGGGTCTGGCCGACATCCCCCAGGATCACCTCCTGGTGCGCGACCAGACCGGGCAGACGAACCGAGTGGATCGGCACCTCATAGTCCCTGCCGGCGGACTCCCGCATCAGGGACGCCGTGCGCGCTGCGGTCCCACTCGGCCGGTCGAGCTTACGGTCGTGATGGAGCTCGATGATCTCCGCTCGGGCCATGTGCCGTGCGGCTTGAGCGGCGAATTGCATCATCAGCACCGCACCGATGGCGAAGTTTGGAGCGATGAAGATGTTGGCGCCGGTGAGTCCCCTGAGGCTCTCGATGTCGAACCCGGTCGTGCCGATGACGACGTGCACGCCAGCGGCGAGCGCCTGTCGCGCATGCTCAACCGCCGTATCCGGGATCGTGAAATCGACCAGCACGTCCGCATCCCCCAGCACCTCGGCGACGGAGCATCCGAGGGCTGGATCGGCGCGCCCGGAGCACTGCATGTCCTCGGCGCCTTCGACGGCGTGGCACACTGTCTCCCCCATCCTGCCCGCAGCACCGGCGACGGCGACGTTGATCACTCCGCGCCCTCGGACACGAGCGCCGGTTCGACCGCCGCCAGCGCGTGCTCGAAGCGCTGCTCGTCAGGACCGATGCCCGCCGCGGACAGGTGCTCCGGCGCCCACAGCTCTGCCACCAGGGCACCGAGGTCCTCAATCGACACCGACTCGATCCGCTCCATCACCTCGTCGAGCGAGAGCAGCGGCGCGGCCGCCAGCACCTCCGAGCCGAGACGGTTCATCCGAGCGCCGGTCGACTCGAGCGCAAGGACGACGCGGCCCTTTAGGTTCTCCTTGGCACGCTCGAGCTCCGCCGCGGTGACCGGCTCGTCCCGTAACCGGGCCAGCTCGGTCCCGACGACGTCCATCGCCTCGCGCAGGTTTTCCGCACGGGTTCCGAGATACAGACCGACCTGCCCCACATCCTGGTAGGCGCTGGCGAACGAATACACCGCATAAGCGAGACCGCGACGCTCCCGGATCTCCTGAAACAGGCGAGAGGAGGAGGTCCCACCGAAGATCGTGTCGAGGATGCGCAGCGCGAACCGTCGCTCGTCGTGGCGTGAGAGCCCGGGGCCGCCGAGGCAGACGTGGTACTGCTCGGTGTCCTTGCGCTCGAACCGCCGCCGGGCGCCGGCGTCCGGCGCGAGTTGATCGGGCGCCCGCATCACGCCGTTGCTGAGATCCGCGGTGCGCTCAGACACCATCTCGACGAAGCGGTCGTGATCGACCGCACCCGCGGCGGCGATGACGATGTTCGAGGGAACGTAACGGGAGGCATGAAAGCTCGCGATCTCAGCCAGGGGCGTTTCGGCGATCACGGACGCGCGACCGATGATCGCCCGTCCGAACGGATGCGCGCCGAACACCGCCTCGCCGAGGACGTCGAACACCTTCTCCTGTGGATCGTCCTCGTACATGGCGATCTCCTCGAGGATCACCGCGCGTTCTGAATCGACGTCGGAGAGCGTCGGATGGAACACCATGTCGGTCATCACGTCGAGTGCCTCGGGCACGTGCTGATCGATCACCCGCGCGTACACCGAGGTGGTCTCCTTACCCGTGCCGGCGTTAAGCTCGGCGCCCATCCCGTCGAAGATCTGGTCGATCTGCAGCGAGGCGTACTTCGCGGTCCCCTTGAACAGCAGGTGCTCG
>CAXMLR010000331.1:0-3549 GCA_964194275.1 uncultured Solirubrobacterales bacterium | reverse complement strand
GAAGTTCCACGACGATCCGGACATCCTCGCTCGCACCTTCCGGACGTTCCGGAACTTGGCTGGCAACTTGCCAGGCAACACCTCCAGGACGCCAGGCAAGTTGCCAGGCACTTCGGCTGGGGTTCCCAGGCAAGACCCTGGTCGGAACCCAGGCAAGACGACTGGAGGCCGTGCCAAAGATCATCGAATGCATGGGGGATTGAGCCAGGATCCCGAAAAGCGCGAGAGGCAGATGGCTGGCCTACGCCAGGGCTGGGAGAAAGCCCGAGCCAAATACGCGCCCGAGCAACGCGATGATCCGCGAAGCGCAAACCCACCCAGGCCGCCGGTCAAATCGACCTCAGAGGTCGCCGCGCCGGGGGCGGTTAGCGTCCTCCCGTATAGCGAGAGCGTCGATGAGTCCGAGCCCATTCCCGTACGAACGCGCTCGGCGAGGCACAGTGCGCCTGATCGCCTCGACCACAGCAGGTGATAGCGGCTCGACTGCGTCGCGGGGGGAGGCCCGGGGGCGCGCACGAGCGAAAGTGGGTTGCCTGGGATCGCCTCGCTCTCGGCCGCGTGGCGCAAGACGCTCGAGAGGAACGTGCGGGCCTTTCGGTGCAGCACGTGTGATCCGCTACCAAAGCGTGACTGAACGACGGTCATCGAGACACTCGGATAATCACCAACCTTCGGATTAGGGGAAGCACGACGTGGGAGCGCCCCGGTGAACGCAGAAGCGCGACGTGGGATTGCAGTATGCGCCCGCCCTTGCTCGTGGATGCAGTCGTCGGACCGACACTGCTAGGCGCCGAGAACGCACAGACGATCAGGTCGCTCCGGCGGCTCCTGGGTAAGGCAGAGAACAAACATGGGGCGTTCGCCGACGCGGAGAGCGGACTCAGCCAGAGGCGCGGAATCGTTCACATAGCGTCGGCCTCGCTGGCCGACGCGGAAACGCCCGTTGCTTGGCTCGGGGGATGAGACAGGCTTGATTGATCCGTCGAGCGTTTCCTTTCCGCGCGCGGCATCGTGTCACCGCGTTATCTCGACGCAGGGTGTAGTACCTGCGGAGGACGCGAGGTCGTGCTCATGGCGGACGCGGGACCCCGGGTGAGCGACTACCGTGCGTCCGTGAGCAGCATCAGCGAAGCGCGCGCGAGGGCGGGGGACTGGGCTCTGTCGGCCGCGCTGGTGGCGGTGTCGGTGATCATGTTTGCCTCGGGAGGCGTGCGGAGCGCCGTGCTTCTCCTGGCGGTGATCGCGGTTCCGGCGACCGTAGCCGTGCGGAGGATGAACGCCGGGGTGGCGGCAGCCTCGGCACTCGCCGGGATGGCGCTGCTTGCTCGCCAGGGCGCCAGCGCTCGCGACTACATCACGTGTCCGCTGGCGGTGCTGCTCGACTTCTACATGCTCGGCCGACAGGCCGGGGAGGAGGGGCGCGTGGTCTCGATTTGGGTGCTCGTGTTGGCTGCGGTCCCGGTAATCGTCGTCGATCCACATGGCCGAGGACCGATCCAGCAGGCCGTCACGGTCACCTTGTTTGTGGCATTGCCCTGTGCGGCGGGAGCGGTGATTGGTGGCCGATCCCGCGAAGCGTCGCTCTTGCGGGACCGCTTCGCCCGGGCCGCACGTGAGCAGGCGGAGCGCTCGGCCCGGGCCGCGGCCGATGAGCGGGTCCGCATCGCGCGCGAGCTTCACGACATCGTCGCGCACGGGCTGAGCGTGATGGTGATCCAGTCGGTGGCAGCAAGGCGGGTCGCCGGGCGCGATCGTGCCGCGGCGGCAGAGGCACTCCGAGCCGTCGAGCAGAGCGGCCGAGAGGCGCTCGCTGAGCTGCGCCGACTGGTCGGCGTCCTGCGCCGTAGCGGGGATGATCCGATAGCGGCGGCCGGAGCCGGTCTTGTCCATATCGGTCCGCTGGTGCGGCGGATCCGGAAGGCCGGACTCGTGGTCGAGGTGGAGCTCGCTCATGGCGCAGCCCCGCTGCCTGCGGGGGTGGACTTCGTTGCGTACCGGATCGTGCAAGAGGCGCTGACGAATGCTCTGCGGTACGCCGGTCCAGGCTCAACGGTGCGTGTCTCGACCCGGTCTGCCGGCGGTGAGCTGGTCCTTGCGGTGTGCGACGACGGACGCGGGGTTGGAGTCGTAGCTGATGGAGCTGGCGCCAGGCAGGGGTTGATAGGCATGCGCGAGCGGGTCAAGCTGTTTGGCGGCGAGTTGGAGGCAGGCACGAAACCGGGCGGCGGGTTCCTCGTCCGGGCTCGGATCCCAAGTACGGAGGCGATCGTGGCATGACCGCAGGGGCACAGCGCCACAAGCGGCGCGAGGCTGCGCTGATCCTGGCTTCGCTGGTCGTGTTCGAGGCCACGGTCGTGCTGAGCGGCCACCGTCGGTTGCCCGCCGTTGCGGCGATATTTGTCGCTGCGTTGATGATCGCCGCGCTCGTCGTGCGCCGTGGGGCTCCGTTGGCGTTCGTGTGCGTGACCACGATCGGGGCTGTCGTCTTGCTAAACGACGTTGTTTCCTCGGTGGCGGGCTTGTACGTGCTGCTCGTTCCGGCCTACGTGGTTGCGGCTTATGGGTCTTCGCGCTCTGCCGGCATGGGTCTCGTCATTGTCGTCGGCGCGGCTTGGACGATCGAAGCGCTCAATGAAGCGAGGACGAGCGCCTGGGTATTCAGTGCTGCCGTGGTAGGCGCCGCTTGGACCTGGGGACGCGCGGTGAGCCGGCGGCGGACGCTTGCGCAGCGACTGGAGAGAAGCGCGAGTCAGCTCGCGGCTGAGGAGGAGACGCGGCAGCTACTCGCCGTCGCCGATGAGCGCACACGAATTGCTCGTGAGCTGCAGGCTGTCATCGCTCGCAGCGTGAGCTTGATGGTGTGCGAGGCACGTGCGGCCCAACATCTCCTGATGGCGGGAGCTGAGGAAGCCGACAGCGCGCTCGCCTCGCTCGAGACGACCGGCCGGCAGACGCTGTCGGAGATGCGCAGGCTGCTCGGCGTTCTCCGGCACTCCGACAACGGCGCCGAGCTCCAGCCCCAGCCGCGGTTAGGCCAGATCCTCGGTCTCGTCGAGCGGGCGCGACACAGTGGACGAAACGTCGCGTTCGACCTGGTGGGCGAGCCGCGTCCCGTTTCGGCCAGCTCCGAGATCACCGTCTACAGGATCATTGAGGAAGCACTCGACGGCTCGGCCACAGCCAAGATGTGGCTGACGTTCGACGCGGAAGCGGTCACGCTCCGGATCGAAGCCAGAGGACGGCTCCAAGCGTGGCCATCGGATCGCATCCGCGAGCGGATCACCCTCTGCGACGGAGCGCTGCAGTGCGATGCAACCGAACGCAACGGCCGGCGGCTGAGCGTCACGATCCCGATCGCCGTCGAGTCGGTGACGGTGTGAGCATCCGAGTGCTCATCACCGACGATCAGCGGCTCGTTCGGACCGGCCTGCGCCTGATCCTCGACAGCGAGGCCGCTATCGAGGTGGTCGGGGAAGCCGAAAGCGGCCGGGACGCTCTGCGCTCAGCCGACGAGCTTCGGCCCGACGTCGTGCTGATGGACATCCGCAT
>CAXMLR010000330.1:0-10478 GCA_964194275.1 uncultured Solirubrobacterales bacterium | reverse complement strand
GGCGGAAGGCGGCGTCGAGGACCGTCTCGTCAGCGGCGCAGTCGATCTCCTCGCCGATCGGCTCGAGGCGGACCTTCATGCGCCGGGGGTGCTCCAGTCGCCGCTCGGGAGGCCCAGCTCGCGCGCCGCCCGGATGTTCGGCGAGACGAACCCGAGGTCGTGCCTGCGGATGTCTGAGAGCTTCCAGCGGCGGTCATCGCGCAGGTGGGGCTGGCTGATCAGGGTCTCGCCGTCGGCACGGACGAAGCCGAGATCCTTGATCACCTCGCTGGCCTCCCAGCCGTGGTAGCGATCGAGGTAGTTGCGATCGCCCGTGTAGCGGCCGGGATTTGAGACGTCCATCCATTGGCATTCCTTCGAGCAGTAGAAGCGAGTGCGTGGGTGCCCGGCGGCGTCGGCGAAGATCGCGTGGCAGCGGTCCTCCTCGGCCACGCACAGTCCCTGGCAGGTCCAGCAGAACGGGGGCGCCATGTTGATGAAGTCGAGCGGTAAAAAGCCGGAGTCGGGGTCCGTGTTGCGGCGGAAGGCCTCCCAGAACGGCCCGAACTGGGAGTACCACCCGGGGTACTTGCTCTCGAACCAGTCGAAGTCACGCTCGTCGAGGGGATCGAAGCGCCAGAACGACAGCGGCCAGCCGGCGAACGCGAGGATCGCGTGGCGGTGGTGCACGCCATTGACCAGGCGCTCGCGGGCGCGGTCGAAGATCTCGGTGGGAATGTCGAGTCCGAGCTTGCCGAGCTTCATCACGTAGGCGCGGTGCCAGTCGTCGCGCACCCAGCGGTCCCACTTGTCCAGGTAGCACTCGGGGTCCGAGCGATCCTTGGAGAAGTACTCCATCACCACCGCGGCGAAGACGTCGATGAAGGCGTGGTTGATCCAGAACGCCTGCTGCAGGTCGCGCTCAATCAGCGGCGCGTTGTGATCGTCCTGGAGGACGGTGAGGAGCGTCGCGTAGCCGTTGGAGATATGCCTGGCCTCGTCGGACTGGACGCTCAGGTAGGTGGTCGGAAGCGTGAAGTCGCCGTTGCGCGCGGCGACGTCGGGCAGCGCCACGAAGACGATGTTGGTGAACGCCGTCTCGGCCACCACCTGCAGCGTCAGCGCGCACTGGATCGGATCGCCGACCATGAAGTGGCTGAACATGTTCAGCCCCGGGTTGGTCAGCACCGAGCCGGTGAATGCCTTCGGGCCGAGGTTCCAGCCCGCGGGGTCAGGGACATTCTTGGCGTACCAGCGGGCCAGAGACATCTGCAGCCCGGTGTGGCGGATCTCGTCGACGAACTGCACGTGGTAACCGTTGCGCAGCTCGTTGTTCGGCACGGCGCTCATCAGCATCGACATGCAGCGCCCGGCGCCGATCTCGGCGAAGTTCGTGACGGTGATGAACGGCTTGAGGATCTCCAGCCAGCGTTCGTTGGCCTTGCTCGGCATGTTCGCGCGGACGGCCGCATCGAGCCCCCCATAGACGCGCTCGTCCTTCTCGAGCTCCATCGGCAGGTACTCCCGCATGATGTGCTTCATCGGGTCCTTGGCCTTGTGCGGGAAGCGGTAGCGGGTCGGATACCGGACGGCGGGCTGGTGGTAGCTTGGATCCCAGCCGAGCTGGGCGATCCGCTCGTGAGTCTGGGTGATGCTGCGGCGGCGGGGGTTGGTAGTGGTCATGTGAATGAGACCCTACTTCTCAACCGCGATGCGTATCTCCGCTCTCTGGCAACGTGTTCTCGCCCGCGGTTTGTCACAATTTGCCAATGGCTGTGCAGCCATGGTCAGCGGAGCGGCTCTCGCCGGAGACGGTGGCGGCGGTTCGGCGGGACCTGGCCCGCCTGGTCGACCAGATCGTGGCGGCGATCCGGACGGAGAACCCGGTTTACGCCGAGGTGCTGGCCGATCCCTCCGGGATGGGGATCAGGCTCGGAATCGAGCAGGCGCTGGGGACGTTCCTGGACGCGGTTGAGCGGGGCGCGGCTCCGGCCGGCGAGACCGACGAGGTATGGCGCCGGCTCGGGGAGGCGGAATTCCAGTCCGGCCGCTCGCTCGATGCACTGCGGCAGGCCTTCCGCACCGGCACGCGCGCGGCGTGGCGGGCCGCGGCCGAAGTCGCGGCCGAGGTGGGCGTCCCGACTCAGGGGGTGATCGCTCTGGCCGAGGGGATCTTCGTCTACAGCGATGCGCTGGCCGCCGATGTCGTCGAGGGCTATCTGCGGATGCAGTCCGACGAGGCCGGCGAGCGCGAGCGCCGGCGCCGGCGTTTGGCCGCGCTGCTGCTCGACCCCGACGGGCACGACCGCGAGGGCCTCTTCCGCGCGGCCGAGCTCGCGCGCTGGCCGATCCCGCGCCGGCTCGCTGTGATGGCTCTGGCCGGCGACAGCGCGGCACCGGTGACCAGGCGTCTGGACGTCGACGCGCTGACCGGAGCGGACGCGGCGGGGCCGTGGCTGGTGGTACCCGATCCGGACGGACCGGGACGTTCAGCGGCGCTGACCCGCGCGGTCGAGGGGATCGACGCGGCGCTCGGCCCGAGCGTCGTGCCGGCGGACGCCCACCGCTCGCTGCGCTGGGCCCGTGGCGCGCTATCGCTGATGGCGCGGGAGGCGCTACCAGCGGTGGGCCTGCTGCGCGTGGGCGAGCACCTCCCGACGATGATCGTGCTGGGCGACGAGGCGTTGGCGCAGGCGCTCGTCGGGCGCGCGCTGGCGGTCTTCGAGGGATTGCGGGCGGCCGAGCGCGAGCGCCTGATCGACACGCTCGAGGCGTGGCTGGCCCACCAGCGCCACACCCCCGGGATTGCGGCGGAGTTGCACGTTCATCCGCAGACCGTCCGCTACCGGATCGCGAAGCTGCGCGAGTTGCTGGGCGAGGCGCTGGACTCGCCTGAGGGTCGGTTCGAGCTCGAGCTCGCGCTGCGGGCGAGGCGGGGACTGAGGTAGGGGCGCGCCGGGTAGGATCGCGCGCAGGCGGGAACCCACCTGGAGGAGGCGACGTGGCCGAGGCGACCAAGACCCGGAAGAACAGCTCGAACGGCAAGGCACAGGTGCGCGCGGGCAGCGTCGCGGACCGGGTCACGAAGCTGCGCCGGCAGGCGCGAACCGACCCCGAGGGCGCTCGCGAGGAGGCCTGGACCTGGATCGCCGAGCTCGGACGCCGCGCGGTCGGCGATCGCCCGGGCGCGCTTGGCGAGTTGCAGGAGCTGTTCCTGTGCGGTCAGCCGGCCGAGGGGATTGACGGTCAGACTGAGGGAATCCTCGTCACCTGGACGATGAACCCCGTCGTCGACAAGCTGATCGGATCGATCACCAACGCGTGGATGCCGTGGCTGGGCAAGAGGTTCTTCCCTGATCGCCAGCGCGGGGTCAACACGTTGACCGACAGCGCGCGTTGGGCTTCGAAGCTGCTGTGGCCGTTTTACTCGACCGGCGCCTCGCCGCTCGGCCGCAGCGCGTTCGACTTCACCACCTACGTCGAAGCCGGGAGACTCGATCCCTCGGTTGATGTGCTGGTGATCGATTACGGAAGCGTCAGCAGCAATCCGCGGCTATTGATCCGCCAGATCCGTGACGAGCTCGTGCAGATCGTTCCCGGCGCCAACCTGGGCAAGATGTTGGTCAGCGTGCCCGGTCGTCAGCGGCTGTTTCCGGCGCTGTACTTCGCGCTCAAGTCAGAGCTCTAGCTCAGTCCTCGAGCGTCAGCGCTTCGATCTCGGCGGAGTCGGTCGGTAGACAGACCACGCAGAAGTCGTGCCCGAACGGGGTCAGGTGAATGCTGCGTCGGATCGTCTTCGCCCGCGAGGTCTGCTTGATCGCCTGCAGGACCTCCGGCTGAGCTTCAAGCACCTGGTAGACGATCGGGTCCTCGAGCGGGTCGTCGCGGAAGGCGATCAGGCCGAGCCGCTGGAGATTGTCCAGGTATGAGGGCACTCGGTCCTGGCGCCGCAGGCCGGCCTGGGGGCCGATCATGTTGAGGCCCGGGGCGACCAGCTGCGAGCCGACGCCAATCAGGTTGGTCGCGCGCACGTCGACCAGTGGCTGCGCTCCCTCGAGCAGCAGCACCCGGAGGATCCGCGCCTCATCGGGGGCGAGCTCGGTCAGGATCCGGGCGAAGGCGGGGTGGGCGCCGTCGTCGGCGCTGACGTCGGCGGCCTGGCGCAACAGCTCCGCCCCCCGCGCGCGCAGCGAGACCTCCTCGCGCTCGTGCCCGTTGCGCCGGCCGCGGCGGGAGAACGTCGCCGACGGAGGCGCCATCTGCCTGACCCGGTCATCCAGATCGGCCACGCCGAGGAACTCCCGGGCGTAGCCGCGCATGCCCTGGCTGAACTCCTGGGCGAGCTCCGCCGCGGCTCCCGGATCAATCGCCATCTGCACGAGCCGGGTGCCGACGCGGACCGAGACTTCGAGGCCCCACCACGCCGTCCGCCACCACACCTCGGCCGCCACCCGGGCGAGACCCGGGAGCGCGTCGACCACACTGAGCTCCTGCTGGGGGCCGGGTTCGTCGTTCATCCGAACAGCGCCAGGTGCACGAGGCCGCCGGCGAATCCGAGGACGGCGCCGTGCAGCAGCAGCAGCCACTCATCCTCGCGTGTGGCCGTGCGCAGCATTTCGGCGAAGTCCGTGGGGGCCATCTCTCTCATCCGCTCGGAGATCAGCTTACGCATGGTCAGGCTCTGACTGCGGCTGAACTCGGGATCCGAGAGCGGGGCCATCATCGATTCCACCGGCTCGGAGGCGAACGAGCGCTTGATCGACTCGTACTCGCGGGCCCCGATGGCCACGCGCAATGCTCTCCGCGCCGGGCCGATCGCGCGGTCGATGGCCGGCCGCATCGAGCTCTCGATCAGCATCCGCGTCCGGTCTGACTGCGGGCCGTGCAGCAGCTCGGCGCCGAAGTTGGCCACCGTGATGATCTCGTCGGCCACGATCCGCGCGTAGACGTCGGCCACCTCCGGCTGGCGGCGAACGAACAAGCCCTGGAAGCGAACGGGGCCATAGCGTCGCGGCTCGGGCGGCTCGTAGATCATCCACAGCGCGAGCCAGTTGGTCACGTAGCCGACGGCCACCCCGAGGACCGGGAGCAGCCACCAGAGGGTGACGAAGTGCGTCAGCGCCGCCACCGGGATGCCGAGGGCGAAACCGAAGAAGAAGCCGAAGTTCTGGATGAACTTCAGCTCGCGCCGGCCCATGTCGAGAAACACGCGGTTGGCCAGCTCGGGATCGAAGCGCTTGATCACCATCAGCTTCACGTCGACGAGCTGGTCGATGTGCTCGGCGATCTGGTCGGTCAGGTGATCGACGATCTCTGGCAGTTGCTGCTCGACGCGCTGGTAGACCAGCTCCCTGACCTGCCACGGGAGCTCGCTCCAGAGCCGCGGCTGCTCCCGGGTCATCACGCGGTCCACGATCTCCCGCATCTCTTCGCGCATGCTCTGGACGATTTGCGCGGAGATCTTTTCCGGTTCGAGGCGATCGAAAAATTCCCGGGGACTGCCCAGCTTCGCGATTCCGACGTCAACGGCCAGGCTGCCCATCTTCGCCGCGCGGGACGGAATGATCCCCTGCCAGCCGATGCCGCCGACCATGATCCCGGGGATCTGCTGGAGCTTGTAGGGCAGCACTTGGGACACGCGCTTCAGCCAGCCGGCGCTCAGGCCCTTGAAGTGCACTGGGTAGAACAGCATCAGCACGCCGGTCCAGTTCGTCACGTAGCCGATGACGCCCGTGAAGAACGGCACGGTGATCAGGGCCAGGGCGCTTTGGCTCAAGGTGCGAGCAACGCTACCCCAGGCCGCTGCGGGCCGCACCGGGGGTGGTCCGCCTGAACTGGCGGGTCCGGATGTCCGTCGGACGATGTGTGGTGGGCGATTTGGCCCTGGCGTTGCGCAGCGCTGCTCCCCGGGGCGCGACCTACTAGGCTCCTCGCCCGTGAGTTTTGTCGCCCTCATTACCGGTGCGTCGAGCGGGATCGGCGAAGCCACCGCCCGGCGCCTGGCCCGCGAGCCGGACGCACGGCTCGTCCTCGTTGCCCGGCGCGAGGAGCGGCTGCGCTCGCTGGCGAGCGAGCTGGGCGGTGCCACCACGATCGCGGTGGATCTGACCCACCCTCACGCGCCCGCGCGGGTGCGCGATTCGGTGGTGGAAGAGCACGGCCAGCTCCACCTGCTCGTCAACAACGCCGGGGCGGCATGGCGTGGGCGATTTGGCGAGACCGGGTGGGCGAATGTTGAGCGCCATATGCAGCTCAACTTCGAGGCGCCGGTGCGGCTCACCGAGGCGCTGCTGCCGCTGCTGCGCAAGACGGCAGCGGCTCCCGGCAGCGGGAGCGTGTCGATCGTCAACATCGCCAGCACCGCGGGCCGGGTGTCGCGGGCGAACTCGGGGGCATATTCGGCCAGCAAGTTCGCGCTGGCCGGCTGGAGCGACGCGCTGGCCGGCGAGGAGCGCGAGCATGGTGTCCATGTCGGCCTCGTGCTACCGGGTTTCGTCAAGACCGAGGGCTTTCCCGCCGCCGAGCTGCTGGCCAAGCCCCAGACGCGCTGGCTGGTGTCCTCGCCGGAAAGTGTGGCGGAAGCCATCTACGAGGCCGGTCCCGGCGGCAAGGCCGAGCGCTACGTGCCGCGGCCCTACTGGTTGGCGGCGGCCGCGCGGATCCTGCTGCCGGGCCTCGTGCGCCGGGCGACCGGCGGCGGCGCCTTCACGACGGCGACGAAGTCAGGCGACTAAACCGTCGAGAAGTGGGCAGCTAAGCCGTCGGGAAGTCGGGCAGCTAGCACCCTGGCTAAGCTACGGTGCTGTAACAATCCGACCCAGGAGTCGCTCTCGATGAATGCAAACGCGCGCCGGGTGGCCGTGCTCGGCGGCATCCGGATCCCCTTTGCCAGGCAGGACGGGCCCTACGCGCGGGCGTCCAACCAGGACATGCTGACCTACACACTCGACGCCCTGGCGAGCAAATTCAACCTAGAGGGCGAGTCCCTGGGTGAGGTGGCCGCGGGCGCCGTGCTCAAGCACAGCCGTGACTTCAACCTGACCCGCGAGTCGGTGCTCGGCTCCAAGCTGGCGCCGGAAACGCCGGCCTACGACGTCCAGCAGGCCTGCGGCACCGGGCTCGAGGCCACCATCCTGGTGGCCAACAAGATCGCGCTGGGCCAGATCGACGCGGGCATCGCCGCCGGGGTGGACACCACCTCCGACGCGCCGATCGCGCTCAACGAGGACCTGCGCGAGGTGCTGCTCGAGGTCAACCGCGCCAACAGCAACACTCAGCGCCTGCGCGCGCTGGCCAGGATCCGCCCTCAGCAGATCGTCCCCGCGATCCCCCGCAACGCCGAACCGCGGACCGGCCTCTCGATGGGAGAGCACACGGCGATCATGGCCACCGAGTGGGGCATCGGTCGGGAGGAACAGGACGAACTCGCCGCATCCAGCCACCGCCATCTGGCGGCCGCCTACGACACCGGATTTCTCGACGACCTGGTGACCCCATTCCTGGGGCTCGAGCGCGACCAGAACCTTCGTCCGGACTCGAGTCCGGAGAAGCTGGCCAAGCTGCGGCCGGTGTTCGGCGGCCCGGACGGCACGATGACGGCCGGCAACTCGACCCCGCTGAGCGACGGCGCCTCGTCGGTGCTGCTGGCCAGCGAGGAGTGGGCGGCGGCGCGCGGCATCCCCGTGCAGGCCTACTTCACCGAGGCGCAGACGGCCGGAGTCGACTACGTGAACGGGTCCGAGGGCCTGCTGATGGCGCCCGCTTACGCGATGCCGCGGATGCTCGATCGCGCCGGCCGGGGGCTGCAGGACTTCGACTTCTATGAGATCCACGAGGCGTTCGCGGCCCAGGTCCTGTGCACGCTGAGGGCATGGGAGGATCCGGTCTTCTGCCGGGAGCGTCTGGGCCGCGCGCAGCCGCTCGGCGCCATCGACCGCGACAAGCTCAACGTCCACGGCGGGTCGCTCGGCGCCGGTCACCCGTTCGGGGCCACAGGCGGGCGGATCGTGGCCAACCTGGCCAAGGCCCTGTCCGAGACGGGCACCGGCCGGGGTGTCATCTCGATCTGCGCAGCCGGCGGACTCGGCGTCACCGCGATCATGCAGGCCGCCGATGTCTGACCGCTACCAGCAACTGATCAACACCCCAATCGGGAAGCTCGTCTCCAAGCAGGTTGGTCTTCCGCAACCGGTCAGGCTCGAGCGCTACCAGCCCGGTCAGCCGGTGATCGACGGGGCGGTCCTGTTCGGCGCGGCGCCCGGCGGGCGCCTGGCCGGCGCGGTGACCGGTGTCCTGGCGGCGATCGGCGCCGAGGTCCACACGCCGATGCAGGAGGACATCCGGACCGCGGCGGCGGGCGTCGGACTCGACGCCAAGGTGTTCAATCCGGCCGCGGCGCCGGCCGAGGCGCGGTTCAAGGCGTTGGTGTTCGACGCGACCGGGATCGGCTCGAGCGAGCAACTGCGCGAGGCCTGGGCGTTCTTTCACCCCACGATTCGCCGGGTGCAGGCCTCGGGGCGCGTGATCATCCTCGGCACGCCTCCCAAGGACGCTCAGACCCCGCCCGAGGCGGTGGCTCAACGCGCGCTTGAGGGGCTGACGCGGTCGATCGGCAAGGAGGTTCGCCAGGGCACCGCCGCGCAGCTGCTCTACGTCGCCCCCGGGGCAGAGGCGGCAATCGAGTCGACGCTGCGCTTTCTGCTCTCACCGAAGTCGGCCTACGTCTCCGGCCAGGTGGTTCGGATCGGGCCGTCGGAGCTGGTGGCCGACGACCTCGATTGGGAACGCCCGATGTCAGGCAAGGTCGCGGTCCTCACCGGGGCCTCCCGCGGCATCGGGGCGGCGATCGCCGAGGTCCTCGCCCGCGACGGTGCCCACGTCGTCGGGGTGGACATAGCGGCCCAAGCGGCCGAGCTCGACTCGGTGACCGGTGCGATCGGCGGCTCGTCGCTGATCCTCGACATCACCTCCGAGACCGCTCCGGTTGAGCTCGCGGCGCACCTGCTCGAGCACCACGGCGGAGTCGACGTTGTCGTCCACAACGCCGGCATCACACGGGACAAGACGCTCGGCCGGATGAGCGACGAGCTGTGGGATTCGGTGCTCGGCGTCAACCTGATCGCTCCCCAGCGCATCGACCGGGAGCTGTTCGGACGGAATCTGATGCGTCCCAACGGGCGCATCGTGCTGGTCTCCTCGATCAGCGGCATCGCCGGCAACGCCGGGCAGACCAACTACTCGACCTCCAAGGCCGGGGTGATCGGCGTGGTCGAGGCGTGGGCTTCGGCGCTGGCCAGGAAGAAAGCGACGATCAACGCGGTGGCGCCGGGGTTCATCGAGACCCAAATGACGGCGGCGATGCCGATCGGAACGCGCGAGGCGGGCCGGCGGATGAACAGCATGGCCCAGGGCGGCCTGCCGATCGACGTAGCGGAGGCGATCGCGTGGTACGCGAATCCCGCTTCGGCCGGCGTCAACGGCAACGTCGTCCGGGTGTGCGGCCAGAGCCTGTTGGGGGCCTGAGCTCAGTGGGCGTCCGAGAGCTCAGCTCGTCTCCCGGCATGCTGCCGCTGTTCGCCCGGGCGGGCGCGGCGATGATCCCGGGCGCCGCCCGCCTCCCGTTCGTTGGTGGGGGTGGGCGCGAGATTCCGGAGCTGACGCTGGTCCTGTCCGACGTCGCCGTCGACCGCGACCGCCTGGCCGCGTACGACCGGGTGTGCGGTTTCTCGCTCAGCGACGAATTGCCCGCGAGCTACCCGCACATGCTGGCGTTCCCGCTGCAGCTGGCGCTGATGACCGACCACAGCTTCCCGTTTGCGGTCATCGGGCTCGTGCACATAGTCAATCGCATCGTCCAGCACCGACCGGTGCGCGCCGGCGAGAGGCTGTCGCTGCGAGTGTCGGCGACGCCGCTGGAGCCGCACCCCCGAGGCCAGCAGTTCTCGCTGCTCAGCGAAGCTCGCGTCGGCGACGAACTGGTGTGGGAGGAGGTCTCGACGAACCTGCGCCGCGGGGGCGGGTCGGGGTCTGGCTCTGCGGGGTCCGGGTCCGGGTCCGGGTCCGAGTCTGGTTCCGGGTCCGGGTCGGCTGCGGAGGTGCCCTCGGCCAAGGGTCTGTCCGCGACCGCGACCTGGCGGCTAGCTGGCGACCTTGGCCGCCGCTACGGTTCGGTGTCCGGCGACTACAACCCGATCCACGTCCATGCGCTGAGCGCTCGCCTGTTCGGCTTCCCATCGGCGATCGCGCACGGGATGTGGACCAAGGCGCGCTGCCTGGCGGCGCTCCAGCCGCGTCTGCCCGATGCGTACACCGCGGAGGTCGCGTTCCGCAAGCCGATCCTGCTGCCCGCCAGCGTCCGGTTTGTCCAGGCAGCCGCGGTCGATGGGATCCGGTTCGGCGTCCGCGGGGCTAACACGGACACGGCGCACCTGGACGGCCGGGTTACGTTCGGGTAGCCGGGGGATGTTCGGGTAGCCGGGGGATGTTCGGTAGCCGGGGGA
>CAXMLR010000329.1:0-4125 GCA_964194275.1 uncultured Solirubrobacterales bacterium | reverse complement strand
TCGTAAGGGTCAAGGCGCTGGGCGATCGCGGCCAGCGAGGTCGCGGTTCCGGCCACCGCAATGGCCTGCTGAACGGCGGCCCGCTGCGCCGCGGGGACGGCGGCCTCGAGAATGCCGCGGACGTCGCGGGTCAGCTCCTGCAGCTCATCCGCGCTCGGCGGATCACGGTGGATGTGCCGCTCTGATTGTCGCACGACCCCGGCCTGGGTGGAGACGTGGAACCGGGCGCGCCGGCCGGAGCCGATCACCAGCTCGGTCGAGCCGCCGCCGATGTCGATCACCAGCGTCGGGGTGTCCTGGTCGGGGTCGCGCTCGCCCGTCGCGCCGAGAAACGTCAGTCGTGCCTCCTCCTCGCCCTTGAGCACGTGGGGCTCGAGGCCGAACCGGCTCGCTACCGCATGCGCGAACTGCTCGCCGTTGGCCGCGTCGCGCACGGCGCTGGTCAGCACCGCCACGGCGCGCCCGGCGCGGGGGCGCTCGATCACCTCGCGGAAGCCCTCGAGTGTCGTATAGACGCGTTCCATCGCCTCGTCCTGGAGGCGTCCGGCGGAGTCGACCCCGGCACCGAGGCGGGTGACCTCTGAGCGGCGCTCGAGCTCATCGGTGACCCGGCCATCCTCGACCTCGGCGATCAGCAGCCGCGTCGAGTTGGTGCCGATATCCACGACCGCCACGCGCATTTAGGAACCGATCGGGTGCGGCATCGGGAGCCCGGCGAGCGCCGCCAGCAGGTTCTCGACCGCCAGCTCGGCCATCCGCTCGCGGGCGGCCCGCGTGGCTGAGCCGATGTGGGGGACGACGATCAGCCTGGGGGCGAAGAGCAATGGATCGTCCTGGGCCGGAGGTTCAGGGTCGGTGACGTCGAGTGCGGCCCCGGCGATGGTGCCATCGATCAGGGCCTGACGCAGCGCCCCCTGGTCGACGATCGGGCCGCGCGCGGTGTTGATGAGGATCGCGCTCGGGCGCATCTGGGCCAGGGCATGAGCGTCGATCAGATGGTGGGTCTGCGGGGTCAGCGGACAGTGCAGGGAGACGAAGTCGGCTTGTCCGAGCAGCTCTGAGAGCGGGATGCCGCCGTCACGGCCGGTGTGGATCACCGACATCTCGAAGCCCCCCGCCCGGCGGGCCACGGCGCGGCCGATCCGGCCCATTCCGATGATCCCGAGCGTCGCACCATGAACCTCGGCGCCCAGACAACGGGCTGGTTCCCAGGTCAGCCAGTCGCCAGACTTGGCCGCGTCGATGGCCTCGGGGAGCTTGCGAGCGGCCGCCAGCAGCAACGCGAAGGTCAAATCCGCCGTCGCTTCGGTGAGCACCTCTGGGGTGTTGCCGACCTGGATGCCCCGAGCCTTGGCGGCGGCAAGGTCGATGTTGTCATAACCAACGGCATAGTTGGCAATGGCCTTCAGCTTTGGGCTGTGCTCGATCAGCGAAGCGTCGACGCGGTCGGTCAGGAGGGTCAGGAGGCCGTCCGCTTGTGCGGCGTGGGCACGCAGCTGTGCCGGTGGTGGAGGGAGCCGGTCTGGCCACACCTCGACCTCGTGCGCGGCCCCGAGGCGATCGAGCGCGGAGCCCGGGAGTTGGCGGGTGACGAATACGCGGGCCACGGACGGGATTGTCTCAGTGGCCGCTGAGGCTCCGCACCGGGTACAGGTCGACGAAGCTGTAAACGAGCGCGAGCGCCCAGCCCAGCGTGGCGGCGCGGGGGACGCGGCCCGGTGAGAACAGTCGCACCGTCACCAGGTAGATCCCCGGTAGCACGAGCAGCATGTAGTACAGGTAGGAGATCCGGTCGAACAGGTCGGCCTGGATCACGAACACCGCGAACGTCCCGAGGCACCAGGCGGCTCCGAGTGCGGCGATCTCGTCGCGCTCATACCACGCCGCAGCGATCGCGGCGAACAGGGCCGGAATCGCGGCCAGGAGGATGAATGGGTTGATCTCCCCGCGCGCCGCGAACACGGCCCGGCTGGCGACGATCTTGCCGGCGGAGAGCGCGTTGACGGCCACGCGAGAATAGTCGATCGGCTTCTGATCGAGCAGCCACTGCCACGGCGTCGAGCTGATGCCGGTGGCGTTCGGGACCGCTTTCAGCTTGGCGGCGTAGGACAGCATGTGGCTGATGTGGGTGAACGGGCTCCCGGCGTAGGTGACGTGCGTCCCCGGGTCATACGCCGGCATCAGCACATCCAACAGCCACACGCCGAGCACCAGCATGGCGAACGTCGCCACGAGCATCACCAGCAATGGGCGCGCGCGGGATCGCGCCGTCCGCCAGATTCCGGGCTGCCGCTTGCGGGCCCAGGCCACCCTGAACACCTCGAGCAGCACGAAGGCCGGGATCACCCCGAGGCCGACGAGCTTCATGGCCCCGGCGATGCCCAGCGCCAGGCCGGCGGCCAGCGCCCAGCCGCGCAGGTAGAAGCTCGCGGCAATCAGCACCAGCGCGATCGTGTAGATGTCGAGCGTGGCGATCCGGCCGTGGATCAGCATCAGGTTGTCGAGCGCCATCACACCGGCGGCGCCCACGGCCAGCCAGGGACTGCCGCGGGCCGAGCGGACCAGCGCGTACATGCCCACGATCGCGATCAGCCCGAACAGCACGCTGCCCAGCCGCCACCCCCACGGGTTGTCGCCGAACAGCTCGATCCCGCCGGCCATGATCAGCTTCCCCAGCTGGGGATGTTCCGCGTTGGGGTCTTTGTGCAGGGGAGCGTCGGCATAGGGAACGCCCGCCGGCGGATGGATTCCCGCGATCACCCGGGCCGCGTTCACGTAGTAGGCCTCGTCGAAGATCAGGGCATGGCTGCGGCCCGTGTTGCATGGCGAGGAGCACGGCTGCCCGAGGTAGAACAGACGGGTCCCGAGCGAGAAGGCGAGGAGCAACAGAAGCGCGATCACCGGGGCGCGCGGTTGGACAACCAGCCGCCTGGCTTGGGCACGGACGCGCCGGATCACGCCGCGAGTATGGCCGCAGCGACGGATCTAAGCGCTGTCGAGCGAGACGCCATGGACTGCGGGCTGCCGGCGGCTCGTCACCTTCGGTAGTCCGAACGCCGCCACCAGGCCGCCGACCAGGGCAAATCCCGCCGCCACCGCAAACGCGAGCTGGAAGCCGTCGGTCAGGGCGACGTGCGCCGCGTGGACCCCGGTCGCCCCGTGATGAAGGTCGGAGTTGGTGCGCGCGGCGGCGAGTGCGGCCAGGATGGCCAGCCCGATCGCGCCGCCGACCAGCCGCGAGGTGTTGACGAGTCCCGACGCCAGGCCGGCTTCCTCAGGGGCCACCCCCGCCACGGCACAGATCGTCGCCGGTACGAACGACAGCCCGATTCCGATGGCGACGAGCAGCGACGGCGCGATCATGTCGCTCATGTAGCCGCCGTTGACGGAGATCTGGGTGAACAGCAGCAGCCCGAGCGTAAGTATCGTCATGCCCGCGACCAGCAGGGACTTCGCCCCGACTCGGATCACCGCGCGCGAGGCCAGCGTCGAGCCGACGACGATGCACAGCGTCATCGGCAGGAACGCGAGTCCGGCCTTGATCGGCGAGTAGCCGAGGACCTGCTGCAGGTACAGCGAGACGAAGAACCACATCCCGAACGTGGCGCCGCCAACCAGCAGCACGACGATGTTCGACGCGCTCAACGTGCGCGAGGTGTAGATCCGCAGCGGCATCAGCGGCGACTTGGCAAAGCGTCCCTCGATGCCCAGGAACACGAGCAGCAGCACCAAACCGCCGCCGATCAGCGCCAGCGTGGAAGCGGCACCCCAGCCGGTCACGTCGGTGCGCACGATCCCCAGGACCAGGATCGAAAGGCCAACCGTGGCGGCAAGCGCGCCGGGCAGATCGAAGTCACGGCTGCCTACCGCGTTGCGCCCCTCGGCGATGAAGCGCTGGGTGAGGAGCGCCGCGAGCAGCCCGATCGGGACGTTGATGAACAGGATCCAGCGCCAGCCGAGGAGATCGGTCAGGACGCCGCCGAGCAGCACCCCGGCGGCCCCGCCGGCACCTCCCATTGCGCCCCAGATGCCGACCGCGCGGTTGCGCGCTGCGGGCTCGGTGAAAGTGGTGGTGAGGATCGACAGCGACGCGGGCGCGATCACCGCGCCGCCGAGGCCCTGGAC
>CAXMLR010000328.1:0-12704 GCA_964194275.1 uncultured Solirubrobacterales bacterium | reverse complement strand
CGGCCAGCTTCGCCGCGCTGGCCGCGGCGATGCCGGTCGTCGGTGTCCCTGCCGAAGCCGCGCTACTCGGTCTCACCCCGCTACCCGGAGCGGCGCCGTTGGCGGCGGAGGCGGTCTTGCTACCACGGGAGCCGCCACCACCGGGTTCGCGCCGATGGTGGCCCTGGGTCATCGCCCTGCTCCTGATCCTGGTGGGCGCCGGAGTCGGCGCTTACCTGTTGACGCGTCCGGCCATGGCACTCGTGCCGACCGTGGTCAACGAACAGGTGAGCCTCGCCCAGACACAGATCCAGAACGCGGGCTTTACGCCGAATCTGATCTACCGTCCCAACAGCCACCGCCCCGGCACGGTGATCGCCCAGAACCCGCTCGGCCAGACAAAGGCCGACGCTGGCTCGACCGTTTCGCTGACCGTCTCGCAGGGCCTGGGCAACACCAGCGTGCCGTCGGTCAGCGGCCTCTCCGAGGCACAGGCGGTGAGGGAGCTAAAGCGTCAGCAGTTGGGGCCGGGGAGGATCGAGCGGGAGAGCTCGGCCGACGTGCCGGTCGGTAATGCCACCCGCACGGATCCTGCCGCGGGGGTGTCCGTGCCGGTCGGGTCGGGAGTGACGTTGTTCGTCTCCTCCGGCAAGGCCAAGGTGTCCGTCCCCGATGTCACCAATCAGTCCCAGGCGGGCGCTGAAGGTACGTTGCGTAACGCCGGCTTCAGAGTCTCGACCAGCACGCAGACGTCCACCAGCGTCACCGCAGGAGACGTCATCAGCCAGAGCCCGGCCGGTGGTTCGAGCGCCGCGCTGGGGACAACGGTCAGCCTCGTGGTCGCCAAAGCGCCGACCACCGCCAGCGTGCCGGACGTGAAGGGAGACACGGCGGATGCCGCCACCACCACCCTCACGGGTGCCGGCTTCAAGGTGGTCAGAAAGGTGCAGGATGTCACCAAGCAGAATCGCGACGGCATCGTGATCTCGCAGAGTCCGGGCGCGAACAGCACCGCCAAGAAGGGCTCAACCGTGACCATCGTCGTCGGCCGCTTCACCGCGCCGACCACGACCACGACCACGACGACGAACACCACGACGTCCAGCAAGACCACCACCTCCTGATGGCTCCGCTGCGCGTGGCCGTGCTCGGCGGAGGACGCTCATCCGAACACGACGTGTCGATCGCCTCGGCCGCGTCGGTGGCGGATGGCCTGCGGGAGGTGGGCCACGAGGTGACGATGATCGAGATCGGCCGCGACGGCGTGTGGCGGGACGGCGAAGCGGCGCTGGTGATCGAGCCGGGACGCGGCCTGCTCGGCGCCGGCGTGGTCTTCCCGGTGCTGCACGGCCCGTTCGGCGAAGACGGCACGGTCCAGGGCCTGCTGGAGTGCCTCGACGTTCCGTACGTCGGAGCAGGCGTGCTCGCCTCGGCGTTGTGCATGGACAAGATCGTGTTCAAGGAACTGATGGCCCAGGCCGGGATTCCCCAGGTCGGCTACCGTGGCGTGCGGCTGAGGGACTTCCTGGCCGATCGCCAGGCTGAGCTGAGCGCCCTGGAGCCGTTGGGGATGCCCGTTTTCGTCAAACCGGCTCGGCTCGGCTCGTCCGTTGGCATCGTGCGGGTGGCCGACGAGCGCGAACTGCCGGACGCCCTCCGGGCCGCGTTTGAGCACGATCCGATCGCGATCGTGGAAGCAGCGTCGAGCGGACGGGAGGTCGAGTGCTCGGTGCTCGGCAACGCCGATCCGATCGCCTCGCAGCCCGGGGAGATCCTGCTCGCCGCGGGCGAGAGCGATTGGTACGACTACGCGGCGAAGTACACGCCCGGCGCCATGGAGCTGATCGTCCCGGCCCGGATTCCCGATCACGTCCGTGAGCGCGTCCGCGAGCTTGCGGTCGAGACCTTCCAGCGGGTCGGTTGCAGCGGGTTGGCGCGGGTCGACTTCTTCGTCGAGGGCGACCAGGTGCTGGTCAACGAGTTGAACACAATTCCGGGATTCACCCAGACCAGCGTCTTCGGCTCGCTGTTCGAGGCCAGCGGGATCCCGTATCCCGAGCTCCTGGACCAGCTCGTGGCCCTGGCCCTGGAACGCCACGAGTCTGAGCGTCGGCATCGCTTCTGAGCGCCGGTGTGCGCGAGTGCCGCCGGGACCGCGGTCGCTCCGCCCGGCTACCGGTACAGCGTGATCTCGTTCAGCGCAAGCTGCTCGTGCCCGGCGAGGCTGGTGATCCACACCAAGTAGTAGTCGTAGAGAGCACCGTTGGTGCTCAGCGTTATCGGCTGAGTGCTCTTGACCCTGGCAACCCCGCCGATGCGTTGCCAGCCGGGATCCGGCCAGATCGTGGGGGGGCGGTCCTTGCGGGCGTAGATGGTGGCGGCGAAACCCGGGGTTTTAGTCTTGATCTGCAGCACGCGCGCCGCGGTGCCGGGGCTTGCGTCGAGATAGATGCCGACGCCCGCTTTGCCCAGCGACAGGTAGTAGTAGTGCTGTGTGACCCAGGCCGTGTTGGGGTCGTTGTCGATGGCCAGGCTGGCGTTGGGAGCTTCGGTCTTGGGGTCGCCGAGGGGATTGAAGCCCTGCGCGCATGACTGGCAGAGCTGAATCTGGGTCAGCGCCCGGGTCGGAGCCGGCGTCGCCAGCTTGCCCGTTCCGTGGTGCGCGCGAGTGCCGAGCCATACCGCCACCGCGCCCGCCAGGGCGAGCACCAGGAGCCCAGCCAGGAGCATCCCCACGCGGTGACGGATCCCGAACGGAATCCGTCGCTGCGTCCCCGAGGGCAGCGTTCGCAGCACAGTCGTGACCTCGCCGGTCGCGCTGCCCGCGCGCGCCGTCTCGATCGCCAGCACATCCTCCAGATCGGCAATCAGCTCGGCGTCATCCGCGTACCGATCCTCTTGGCGCTTGGCCGTCGCGTTGTCGACGACGGCGGCCAGTGCCGCTGACACCTCGGGCCGTTTGGCCTGAACGTCGGGCAGCATCTCCCTGACGTGTTTCATCGCCACCGCGACCTGGCTCTCGCCTTTGAACGGCACCTCTCCGGTCAGCATCTCGTAAAGCACGACGCCGAGCGCGTAGAGATCGGACTGGCCGGTCACGTGCTGGCCGAGCGCCTGCTCGGGCGAGACGTAATCGGTGGTGCCGAGAACGCGGCCGTCGGCCGTCAGCCCCGCCTCGTCCAGCGTCCGGGCAATTCCGAAGTCGGTGATCTTGGCCGAGCCCTCCTCATCGATCATCACGTTCTGTGGCTTGACGTCACGGTGCACGATGTGGCGCGCGTGAGCCACGCCGAGCGCCCGGGCGATCTCGATCGCATAGGCCACCGCCTCGCTGATCGGCAGCCGGCCCAGACGGCGGATGCGCTCCTTGAGCGTTTCGCCCTCGACGTACTCGAACACGATGTACGGCCGGCCGGAGTCCTCGCCGGCATCGATCACGCCGACGATGTGGGGATGGGAGAGCTGGGCGACGGCGCGGGCCTCGCGTCGGAAACGCTCGAGTTGATCGGAGTCGGTCGCCACCTCACGGTTCATCAGCTTGATCGCGACCTGGCGCTGGAGCGTCTCATCCAGGGCTCGATAGACCGTGGACATTCCGCCCGCGCCGATCCGCGCCTCCAACCGGTAGCGCCCGCTGAGCGTCGTGCCGAGGATCGTGCTCATCTATACGCCCTCTATTTTGCGGTACATGCCCGTCATCCAGGTCTTCTACTACACCGATCCGGCGTGCCCTTGGTCCTGGGCGCTCGAACCCTCGCTGCGCAAGCTCCTTTGCGTCTTCGGGCAGAGCCTACGGTTCAGCTACGTCATGTGCGGCATGGCGCGTGAATTCTCCGATTCTCAGGCCCTGATCGGGGAGACGCTGGCGGCGGGCGCGTCCAGCGGCATGCCCGTCGACCCGCGCCTGTGGCTGGAAGGACCGCCAGCGAGCTCCTTCCCGGCCTGCATCGCCGTCAAAGCGGCAGCCGAGCAGGGCGATCCCGCGGCTTACCTGCGGCGGGTGCGGGAGGGACTGCAGTGCCGCCGCCGCAAGCTCGATGGTGCTGAGGCCCTGATCGAGGAGGCACGGGCAGTCCCGGGCCTCGATGTCGAGCGCTTCCGGATCGATCTCTCCTCTCACGCGATCCTCGAGTCCTTTGGTGCTGACCTGGAGCGGGCCTCAGCCGTCGCCGCGGAGCATCACGCCCCGGGCCGCGACCGCGTCCAGCTGCCCTCGTTGGAGTTCCGGGCGCGCGACGGCGCGATTCACGGCGTCTACGGGTTCGTGAGCTACGACGAGCTGCAGCGAACGGCCCTTGCTGCCGGTGCTGAGCGCTCCGGAGCCTCCCCACCGAGGGTCGAGGCAGCGCTGGCGCAGTTCGGCTCGATGGCCACGGTGGAGGTCGCGGCGGTCTGTGAGCTGCCCGGTCCCCGCGCGCCCGCCGAGCTTTGGCGGCTGGCCAGCGAGTGGAGGCTGCGAGCCGAACACCTCGGCAGCGGTGAGCTGTGGTCCCCGGCGTGAACGGGCCCAGGGCCGCGCACGAGCGGCGGCGACCCGGTCTCGCCGCCCTCGCGCTTCTCGGCGTCGTCGCGTTCGCGGTTCGCCTGTTCTACGTGCTGGTGATCGCCCCGGCCCCGGTCGGCGTCGGCGGTGACGCGGGCTTCTACCACAGCGCCGCCAACCTGATCGTCCACGGGCATTTTCTCTACCGGGGGATATTCGGCCACGCGTACGTGACCGCTCAGCACCCGCCCCTGTTCCCGCTGGTTCTCTCCGTCAGCTCAGTGTTCGGAGGCGATTCACTGCTGGCCCATCGGATCGCGGGCTGCGCGCTCGGATCGCTGGCGGTTGTGCTGATCGCGATGCTCGGTGCTCGCGCGGGCGGGCGCCGCGCCGGTCTGATCGCCGGAGCGCTCGCCGCCGTCTATCCGCCGCTGGTCACTGCCGACGGCCTGGTGATGAGCGAGCCGCTGTTCGTGCTGCTGACCGCGGTCGCGCTGTTGCTGTCGCTCCGAGCGGTCCAGACCGGCCGATTGCGCGACGGCGTCGCGGTGGGCGCCGTGATCGGTCTGGCCACGCTGACCAGAGGAGAGGGAGTCCTGCTGCTTGCGCTCCTTGCCTGGCCCGCGGCCTGGCTCGGGGCAACGGAGCGGCGGGCCGTCCGCGTGCTAGCGAGCACCGCGGCCGCCGTCGTTGTGATCGCCCCGTGGGTGGTCCGCAACGCGATCGTGTTTGGCCATCCGTCGCTGGCCGCCGACTCCAACACGCTGATCGCCGGCGCAAACTGCCCGGACACCTACTACGGGCACGACATCGGCTGGTGGAGCCTGGACTGCATGGTTCGCAGCCGAACGCGCTCGCAAGTGCTCCACGGCGACGCCTCGACCGACGCGGCCTTCAGTTACGCCGGCGACCACGTCAGCCGCTGGCCGCTGATCGCCGCGGTGCGGGTGCTGCGAACCTTCGACCTGTTCCAGCCCCTGCGTCAGGGCAACCGAGAGCTCAGGCGCCGATGGGTGGACATAGCCGGACTGGCGTTCTTCTACCCCCTGCTGGCCCTGGCGGCATTCGGGATCCGGGCGGCTCGGCTGCCCCGCTGGCTGGTGCTATCGCCAGTGGCGATGGTGGTAATCGTCAGCGTGCTCGGCTGGGGCATCGGCCGGTTCCGCGTCGCAGCCGATGTGTCCCTCCTGGTGCTGGCCGCTTGCGCCTTGAGTCGGAGTCGCCGGCGCGGCGAAACGCTCACCCGCGCTGCGTCAACCCGGCCGCTCCACCGCTCAGCCCCGCAGAGCGCACGCTGAGCTCACCCGCGCCGTCGGTCAGCCGGCCGATCACGGCGGTCCCCGGATGCCGTGTCGCCAGCAGCGATACCGCGTCCTCGGCGCGGTCGGAGGGCAGCATCACGCAGAACCCGCAGCCCATGTTGAAGACCTCCCACATCTCGCCCGGGGGCACCGACCCGCGTTCGGCGATCAGGGAGAAAATCGGCGGTACCGGCAGCGGCGCGTCGATCTCGTAGCCGACTCCCCGGCCGATGCGCAGCACGTTCAGCACGCCGCCGCCGGTGATGTGAGCCAGCCCATGCACCGGAATGTCGCTGCGGAGCAGCTCGAGCACGGCGCGCACGTAGATCACCGTCGGTTCCAGCAGCGCCTCTCCGACACTGACGCCACCGAGCCCGGGGGGCCGGTCCTCAAGCCCCAGGCCACCGCCATCGAGCAGGGCGCGCCGGGCCAGAGTCAGTCCGTTGGAGTGCACTCCCGACGCAGGCAGGCCGATCAGCGCGTCCCCGGGCGCACAGGCGGCGCCGTCGAGAAGGCGATCGAGGGCAACCGTGCCGAAGGCCGACCCGACCAGGTCGAAGCCATGCGGCGAGGGATGGCCGCGGATCACCTCGGGCAGCTGGCACACCTCGCCGCCCGGAATCTCGATCCCGGCCATTTCGGCGCCGGCCCGCAGCCCGACTGCCAGCTCCCTCAGCTGCCCGGGGTCGGCGCGTTCGACGGCCACGTAGTCGAGCATCGCCAACGGCTCGGCCCCGACGCAAATCAGGTCGTTGACGTTCATGGCGATGCAATCGATCCCGATCGTGTCGAAGCGCCGGAGAGCTTCGGCGATGATCACCTTCGAGCCGACGCTGTCCGTGGCCAGGGCGATTCCCAGGTTGGGAGCGACGCGCAGGACGCTCGCGTAGTGACCGGGCAGGGGGACGGCCAGACGCGAGCGACCGGGATCGATCGCCTTGAGCACATCGACGAGCGCTTCTACGCCGAGATCAGCCTGGCCGGTGTCGACCCCGGCGGATGCGTACGCGCTCACCGACTCATTCTTGCCGATTGGCCGGACTGCCGCAGGCGCTGAAGGACCGCTGAGGCGAGCGCGATCCGGTAGGCGGCGTACGGGAGCAGCGAGCGGTCCCGCTCGACCTGGCGGATCAGCCAGGTGCAGGCCAGGGTGGAGACAAACGACGCCGTCGCCCCGGCCGCGAACGGCAGCGCGGTGCCCGCGGGGAGGCCGCGGCGGCGGAGCCTCGCCGTCTTCAGCAGCGTGGCCCCGGCGATGATCGGCAACGCAGCATGGCGTGAGAGCAGATTCGCGTCCTCTCGGGTGAATCCTCGGAAGCGAGCAGCCGCGAGCGTCGCGCCGTTACGGGAGATTCCGGGCATCAGGGCGCAGGCCTGGGCGACCCCGAGAGCCAGGGCGTCGAGGAACCCTGCGTCCCCGTGACCGCGCTGCTGCGGGTGTCGGTCGGCCCGCGCCATCACCAGTGAGCCGACGATCAAGCCCAGGGCGATCGTTTCCGGCTTGCCCAGGCGCGACTCGATCGGCCGCTCGAGCTTGTAGCCGACCACCGCCGGTGGTGCGAAGGAAATCGCGATCAGCGACAGCTGATGCGGTCTCATCGCGCTCAGCACGTCCATGACCTCGTCCCGGAGGGTGATCAGCAGCGCCGCCGCCGTACCGGCGTGCAGGGCGACCTCGAAAGACTTTCGCAACTCGTCGTCGAGCTCCTGATAGCGCCAGCCGAACAGCCAGGGAATCAGCGCGACGTGGCCCGAGGAGGAGATCGGCAGCAGCTCCGCCGGTCCGTGGAGTGCGCCAAGCGCCAGAGCCTCGCCTAAGGGCGGCGTGCGCTCAGAGCGGCGCATCGGCCGCGGGCTCGCCCTCGCGTCCGCGCCCCCGCCGCCAGCGGATGACCAGCCACACGATCCCGATCACGACTGCCGCGAGCACCGCGTAGTCGAGGTACTGGAGGTCGTGCCTCCAGGTCTTCCAGTTCGATTTCGCCAGATCCCCGATGACGCCGAGCGCGAGCACCCACGGAATGCAGCCGACCAGCGTAAGGACGCTGAAGCGCCAAAACGGCATCCGCGCGACCCCCGCCGGCAGCGAGATGAAGGTGCGAATCAGCGGTAGCACGCGCGCACCCAGCACGGTGATCGCGCCGTAGCGCGTGAACCATCGATCGGCCCGCGCCAGTTGTCCGGGCGAGATGTGCAGCCAGCGCCCGTGCTTCTCCAGCAGCTCGACGCGTCCGAAGTACCCCACGCCGTAGGCCAGCCATGACCCCACGAGGTTGCCGACCACACCGGCCACGGTGATCGCGAGGAGGCTGTAGTGACCGTTGGCGACGTTGAAACCGGCGAACAGCATCGTCGCCTCGGAGGGGATTGGGATGCACGCGCTCTCGAGCAGCATCAGCACGAAGATGCCGGCCAGGCCGAGGTCGTGGACGACATTTGTGGCGCTGTTGGCCAGCTGCTCCGAGATTGAGGCGATAACCAGATTCACGCGCGGCCAAGCGTAGCGACCCGGTTCCGGACGGGCCCGTTGGCGGCGATGCGGGTGGGTAGGGTTGTACGTCGATGTCGATCCCCCTGTTCGATGCCGACACGCCGCTGGCCCCGCTGCGCGCTGAGATCACCGAGCGCGTGACCCAGGTCATCGAACGCGGCAGATTCATCCTCGGTCCCGAGGTGACAGCGTTCGAGCGTGAATTTGCGCAGTACCTGGGTGTGGACCACGTCGTCGGGGTGGCCAACGGGACGGAGGCGATCACGATCGCGCTACGTGCCCTCGGGGTTGGTCCGGGGGACGAGGTCGTGGTTCCCTCGTTCACGTTCTATGCCAGCGCCGAAGCGGTGGTCAGCGCCGGCGCGCGCCCGGTGTTCTGTGATGTTGATCCGGTAACCGCAAACGTCACGCTCGAGACGGTGCGGGCGGTGATGACCGAGCGCGTCGGCGCGGTTCTCGCCGTCGATCTGTTCGGCTCTCCCGCGCCGATCGAGGAGATCAGGGGGCTGGGTGTCCCGGTGCTCGAGGACGCGGCGCAGGCCGCCGGGGCGAGCCTCGACGGCCGCCGGGCCGGATCGCTCGGCGATGCCGCGACGTTCTCCTTCTATCCCTCCAAAAACCTCGGCTGCTTCGGCGACGGCGGCGCGATCGCCACCGATGACGCCGACGTGGCGGAATATGCCCGCGCGCTGCGCTTTCACGGATCGCGGGACAAGGTGACGTTCGACTACGTGGGCTACAACTCACGGCTCGACGAGTTGCAAGCGGCGATTCTCCGCGTCCTGCTGCCCCGGCTGGACAGCTGGTCGGACGGGCGTCGCGCTGCGGCGCGCGCCTATGCGGAGGCTGGCGCAGGCGACTTCGTCGAGCTCCCGGTCCCGCCGCCCGGCACCGAGCCGGCCTGGCACCTGTACGTGGTCAGGCATCCGCATGCCGATGCCCTGCTGGCCTCGCTCGGGCGGGCGGGGATACAGGCCCGGGCCTACTACCGGACGCCGCTGCATCGCCAGCCGGCGATGGCGCCGCACGTGGCGCCCGGGTTGGAGCTCCCGGGGACCGAGGAGCTCGCGCGGACCAACCTCGCGCTGCCGATGAGCCCGGTGCTCAGCGAGGCTCAGGTGGCTGAGGTGCTCGCCGCGCTGGCGGCGTTCGCGGGTTAGTGGCCCCCGGCGCTGGGAACCGCTCGTGAATATCTGGATCGATCTCACCAACTCGCCGCATGTCCTCGTGATGCGGCCGGTGATCACGCTCCTGAAGGCCCGCGGGCACACCGTCGAGGTGACCGCGCGGGACTTTGCGCAAACGCTCGGACTGTGTGAGCGCTTCGGGATCGAGCACACGGCGATCGGGCGTCATCGCGGCGGGAGTCTGTCCGCCAAGGCGGTCGGCCTGGCGGCGCGCTCGCTTGAGCTTGTGCGTTGGGCCCGGGGCCGGCGCTTTGACCTGGCGCTCGGGCACGGCTCCAACGACATCACAATCGCCGCCGCGCTGTTGCGAATCCCATCCGCCACCACCTTCGACTACGAGTGGGCAACCGTCCAGCACAGCGTCAATTGCCGGTTGGCCGCCGCGGTGGTCGTGCCGGCGTCGATTCCTGCGGAGCGCTTGTACCGCTATGGGGCTCGCGGGAAGCTCCATGCCTATCCCGGCTTGAAGGAGGAGTACTACCTGTCCGACTTCGAGCCCGAGCCGGCAGTGCTGGCAGAGCTCGGACTCGACGCCGAACAGGTGATCGCCGTGGTTCGCACGCCACCGGCCGTTTCGCTCTATCACCGCTTCGAGAACGATCTGTTCGGCGCCGTTCTCGATCGCCTCCGCGGCACTCAGACGGTGGTTCTGCCCCGGACGGCGGAGCAGCGCTCGGAGCTCGCCCGGACCGATGCGTGGATCGTGCCTGACCGGGCCATCGACGCGCAATCGCTGATCGCCTATGCGGACCTCGTCGTTTCGGCGGGCGGCACGATGAATCGCGAGGCCGTGGCCCTCGGCACGCCAGTGTTCACGGTGTTCGAAGGGCGCGTTGGGGCGGTCGATGAGCAGCTGATCGCAGACGGGCGGCTGAAGCGGCTGGAGGAGGCAACCGATGCTCCGCTGATCAAGCGTCCGCGCCTGAGCCGGGGTCAGCCAGAGCGGATTCGGCGTGACCCGGCCGTGCTGGTCGACCTGCTCCTACAAGCCCTGCCACAGCGCCGCTAACGCGGCCTTAGTCAGCTACCCCCTCGGCCCGTTTAGAATTTCGCCTGCATGCGCCGGCGGATCAGATCCGCGGCCTTCCCCGTTCACCGCCATTCGCTGCCCCAGCTGCTGGTGGATGGCGTTCTGGTCGCGCTCGCTTACTTCCTCGCTTTCCGGCTGAGGTTCGACGGCGCGGTCCCAGAGCGGTATGAGGCCCTGTTCGAGACCACGATCCTGTGGGTGGTGGGGGTCTCGCTCGTCGTGCTTGCCGGATTCGGCCTCTACCAGCGGCTGTGGACCTACGTTGGCCAGCGCGACTACGAGGCCGTGATCAAGGGCGTCGTCCTGGCGACGCTGGTGATCGTCGGCGCGATCGCGCTGCTGCATCCGGCTCAGACGACATTCCACGAGCAGTCCAGTCCGGTGACGTTGCCCGCCAGCGTGATCGCGCTTTTCCTGCTGCTCACCTTGGCCCTCCTGGTCGGCGCCCGGTTCCTCGTGCATCTCGTGGTCGAGGGCAGGGTTACGAGCTTCCGCGCGGCCAAGGGGGCGCGGGATGTGTTGGTCGTGGGTGGCGGGGACGGGGGACGCCTGGTGGTGAGGGAACTGATTCGCAACCCGCAGCTGCGTCTGCGCCCGGTCGGGTTCGTCGACGACGACCCACGCAAGCAGCGGATCAAGGACGAGCACGGGCTGAAGGTGCTGGGCACCACATCGGCGGAGGATCTGACGAGGATCCTCGACGAGGTGGAGCCCGACGAAGTGGTGATCGCGATTCCCTCGGCCCCGGGGACCCTGCGTGGGCGGGTGGTCGCCGCGTGCCGGGAGCGCGGCATCCCGGTGCGGACGACGCCGACCATGTTCGAGCTCCTGCGGGACGGCTCAGGCCAGCTGCAGGTGACCCGCCAGCTGCGCGAGGTGCGCGTCGAGGACATCCTCGGCCGCGAGCCGGTGCGGATGGAGCTCGAGCGTGTTGGTTCCTACCTCGCCGGCCAGGTCGTGATGGTCACCGGCGCCGGGGGATCGATCGGGGGCGAGCTGTGCCGGCAGATCGCCCGGGTCGGGCCTCGCCGGCTGGTGCTCGTCGACCACGCGGAGGACAACCTGTTCGAGATCGTCCGTGAGCTGGAGGAGGACCGGCACGTCCGCACGGCGATTCCGGTGCTGGCCGACTGCAAGGAGGAGGAGCGGATGCGGGAGGTCATGAACGAGTACCGGCCCGCCGTCGTGTTCCATGCCGCTGCCTACAAGCACGTGATGATGATGGAGCTCAATCCCGTTGAGGCGGTCCGCAACAACGCCCTGGCCACTCGGCTCGTGGCCCGGATCGCCGGAGAGGCGGGAGTCGGCATGTTCGTCCTCGTCTCGACCGACAAAGCGGTCAAGCCCGCGACGGTCATGGGAGCCTCAAAGGCCCTGGCCGAGTGGGCCGTGGAGGCCGCGGCCGCCCGCCATCCGGGGACCCGCTACGCCACGGTCCGCTTTGGCAACGTCCTCGCTTCGTCGGGTTCCGTGGTGCCAATCTTCCGCCGCCAGATTGCGGCCGGCGGTCCGGTGACCGTCACCGACTCGCGGATGACCCGGTATTTCATGACCATCCCGGAGGCGGTCCAGCTGATCATTCGATCCGGGTCGCTGAGCGAGGTCAGCGGCGAGGTGTTCGTCCTCGAGATGGGCGATGCGGTCAAGATCGTCGACTTGGCCCGCACGATGATCAGCCTGTCCGGGTTCAAGCCCGACAAGGACATCGCGATCGAGATCGTCGGTGCCCGCCCCGGCGAGAAGTTCCACGAGGATCTGTTCAACCCCTACGAGCGCCCGCAGCCGACACCGGCGCAGAAGATCCTGCGCGCGGAGCGGGAGACACTGGACCCGGCGTGGGTCGAGGACACGTTCTCCCAGATCAATTTGCTGGTCCTGGAGGGCGACGCGGCCGGTCTCGCCGAGCACGTCTCGAGGCTGGCTGGGCTCCGCGCGATGCCAACCGACGGGTCAGGCGCCCGGATCGCCACGTAGACTGCGCGCGACGTCATGGGGCCCCTTCCCTACGCCTTCTCGGTTTCGCACTTCATCAACTCGGTGGGTGCCGACGCCGGCTTTGCCTCGATCATCGGCCTGGCCGTCCTCGTGCTGCTGTACTTCGCCCAGGCCAGGGAGACCTCAGCGCTGCGCGAGCAGGCCTATGAAGCTGCACAGCGCGTCCAGCAGCTCGAGGCGCGGCTCACGGCGCTCCACCGCCAGACAGCGCCCCCGCCGGCCGCCGCGGCTCCCGCCG
>CAXMLR010000327.1:0-6410 GCA_964194275.1 uncultured Solirubrobacterales bacterium | reverse complement strand
CCCGCCGCGGGCGCGCATCCGCTCTCCGCGCTGCGCCCGCTTCAGACGATCGCCCACTTCGCCGATCCGAACGGCACTGCGAGTGGTCTTGGCCGGGCTGCGACCGCGGTCGCAGCGATCGTCGTCGCGGGTGCGGGCGGCGGAATCGTAGTCGGTCTGGGGGCGCACGACGCTCGCCACGCACGCCCTGGCCCGGGCGCGCGCGCAGCGTCGTCCGCGGCCCTGATCGTCGGGGCCCGCGCCCCGGGCGCCGGCGGTGGCGCGCAGGCGCCGTCAGCAGGGGCAGGCGCCGGCGTCTTGCATGCGACTGTGGCGCCGGCGCGGGGATCCTCAGCTCAGCGTCTGACGCTCGGTAGCCGCGCGGGTTCGCCGCCCTCGAGCAGTTCCAGCGGTGGGCCCGCGAAGCCCACCGGCACCGCGGCCCGTGTGCCGGTCCCGGCCGGGATGTCCAGCGGCGCCGGCGGCGGACTGCTGGGCGGCGCCGGATCGAACGGCGTCTCGCTGCCGAAGCCTTCGCCGATCGCTCTCCCCGCGCTCGCGCCCGTCATCACCAACGCGCTCAACGGACCCGCGTCGCTCGACCTGGGACTTCCCAAGCCGTCGGTTTCCTCCCTGCGGCTGCCGAATCCGGACGGGATCGTCCCTCCGCTCGGCCGGCTCGCGGGCTGAACGCGAGAGACCGCTGAAACAACGCCCCTGTGGGATACTGAGCTCATCGGGGCGTGGCGCAGCCTGGTAGCGCGCACCGTTCGGGTCGGTGAGGTCCACGGTTCAAATCCGTGCGCCCCGATTTTGTTTGTGGGTCATTGCAGGGATTTGTCGGGCGGAGAGAGCCTGCGGATCAGGGCATGGTGTTTAGGTATGAGGCGAGGGGCCGGCGATCTTTTTTGCGTCTCGGGATGGCGCACAGAGCGCATCCATCACCGTCTGCCGTGATGCACACGCGAGTCGGAGATGGCTCCCTCGCCGGAAATCCAGGGCCGGTGAACTCCCGTACGCGCGGCATCCGGAGCCGTTCTGCAGGGCGTCAGGGCCCGGCACCGTCTTGGAACTCCGCATAGGATCCGGTGATGCTCTTCCTCACGCGCGCGGAGGTCCGGGAACTCTTGGATCTCGATGCGCTGATCGACGCTCTCGGACAAGCGATGGCGGATCTGAGTGCGGGGCGGGCGTCGGTACCCGACCGGATCGCCGCGCTGGTGCCAGAGCGTGACGCGTTCCTCGGCGCGATGCCGGGTTATGTTCCGTCGCTCGGGGCGCTGGTGAGCAAGCTTGTGAGCCTGTTCCCGCGCAATGCCGGCAGCGCAATCCCCACCCATCAGGCGGTAATCGCGGTATTCGACCCTGAGACGGGCTCGCCGGTTGCGCTGCTCGACGGCACCGAGATCACGGCGGTGCGTACCGGCGCGTGCTCGGCCTTGTCGGTTAGGCTGTTGGCGCGCGAGGACGCGTCAGTGCTCGCGGTTCTCGGCACAGGTGTGCAGGCTCGTTCGCACGCCCGAGCGGTCGTTCGCGTACGCCCGATCACCGAAGTTCGGGTCGCCGGCCGCGACGCCCGGAAGGCGGACGCGCTCGCGACCGAGCTCGCGAACGAGCTCGGGCTTCCCGTCCACGCGACGGCTTCTTACCGCGAAGCACTCGCGGACGCAGACATGGTATGCGCGACCACCCATGCCCTTGAGCCGGTCGTGCGCAGAGAGTGGCTTGCGCCCGGCTCGCACGTGACCTCGGTCGGCTACAACCCGGCCGGTCGCGAGCTGGACGATCAGACGATCGTCGACGCGCTGGTCTGCGTCGAGTCGCGCCGCGCCGTGCTCGCTCCGGTACCCGCTGGCAGCAACGACCTCGCGCAACCGATCCGAGACGGTCTGATCACGCCCGAGCACGTCCACGCCGAGCTCGGCGAACTCGTGCTCGGCACCAGGCCTGGCCGCACTACCGCCGAGCAGATCACCCTCTACAAGTCCGTCGGGGTCGCCGTCCAGGACGCAGCAGCGGCAGCACTCGTTCTCGCCGGAGCCCGCGAGGCCGGCGTCGGGCGCGAGCTGGCGCTCTGAACTCGGCTATCGGTCCTTCGTCAGACTCGTCCCGGGCTGGCGCAAGAAGGTGGCGTTGCAGGAGCACGCATCGCCGATGGTGACCGCCGGACCGGCTTCCGCACTGGCTTGCTGAGCGGTGTCGGCGCCGGACGGCCGGAGATTGGACTCGTTCGCGGATCGCCAACGGGTTGCCTACCGATTCTGGGGCCATAAGCCTGACGGCGCATTTGTGATCGAACGCGCGACGTGAGACGTGACGGACTCCTACTTCCGCCCAGTGATGCAGAACCTCGATGGCCGATCAGGTTCTCTGGCAACAAAACGCCGAGGGATCCAGAGGTCCTCCCTGGGACCCGCTCTCGACGCTCGATGTTTGCACGTTATTCGGGTCGATGAGGTCCACGGTTCAATTCCGTGCGGCCCGAAATCTTCGCCGTTTCTCCGCGGTGGCCGTCGCGGGCTGCAGAGGCGCGGACCCGCGGACTCACCTCGGGGCCGGATCGTGCGCGTGCGGGTCGATCACCGTGAACATCACGGTCTCGATGCCGTCACGGGACTCCACCGAGACCTGATCGACCAGCAACGTGTGCAGCGACGACGGTCCCGGGGGGTCGACGGCCTGAAGCCGGGACCCGGTGCCGGGAGGGAAGGGGCCTACGCGCAGATCCAAGCGTCGGATGCCGGCCGACAGGCCGACGCTGATAGCGCCGCTGCTGGCAAATGCGACGGCGTGTGAGGCGATGCCGTCGGTGATCAGGTAGAGGTCGGAGTAGCGATCCACCGAGAGATACGCCTGGGCGGCGACGGCGCCGGCGATCCGGCCGAGGTGTCCGGCCAGCAGCTGAACCGGCGCGACGCTCAGGACGACCTGGCCCTCGACGAGCACGGGCGGCTTCGCCACTTCCTCCCGCTGGGTTCCCCGAAGGCCGGCGATATCGCTGCGGTGGTGGGCGAACAGCATCCGCACCTCAGTGCCATGGGCCGGCGAGGTGAGGAACTCCGCGCGGGCTGCCAGCGCATTGATCACCGGTATGCCGATGCCGACGTGGTTCTCGGCCGCCGTTGAATCGCGGATCCCTTCCCCGTCGTCGCGAACCGTGACTTCCACCGCGTCCGATGCGGCCACGAAGTCGACGACCATGGGACCGGAAGCCTCGCCGTAGGCGTGCGTCACCACGTTGTTGCAGGCTTCGCTGACGGCTGTCTTCAGGTCGGCCAGGAGTTCCGGACCGAGTTCGAGCAGCTCGGCGGCTCCGGCCAGCATCGCTCGCACCATCGAGACGCTCTCAGGCCGGCTTTCCAGCTCCAGGTGAACGGTTTGCGCCTGCATCACCTCCACGCACCAGAGTGCCTGCCCTGGGCGGGCGGGCAGCAAACGGCCGTGCTGGGCCTCAAGCGTCCGGCGGCTTCTGAAAGCTGAACCGCTCGAGCGTGCCGCTCAGCTCGAACACCCGCTGGACCTGGCGCGGGCCGGGGCGGAGCCACAGCTCCTGGTCGCCCTCCCGGGTTCGCTGGAGGGCGACCAGCAACGCCCGCAAACCGGTGCTGTCCATGAATGTCACATCGGTGAGGTCGATCACCAACCGGCGCGCGGCCGCGCTGCCGAACTCGTCCAACGCCCGCTCGAGTGCCGGCGCCGAAGCAATGTCGAGCTCGCCGGACAGCGTGAAGACGGTGGCCTCGGCGCCGCTGCCGGGGTTGATTTCCAGACGAGTCGGCATCATCGCGTCGGGAGGGGTCGGCTCAGCCATGGCGATCGAAGAGGCTAGCAAGCCCCACAGCGCGCTCAAGGAGAACACTGCGGGCTGTCATCCTCCGGCGATGACGCGATTGGAGCTGCCGGGCGCTGACGTCGTCGGAATTCGCGCCGCGAACCCAGGGCTGTTTACGCTCACCGGCACGAACTCGTGGCTCGTGGGACGGAATCCGACCTGGTTGGTCGATCCGGGCCCCGCGCTTGAGGAGCACGTGCAGGCAGTGACCGAGGAGATCGGACGGCGTGGAGGGCTCGGCGGGATCGCTCTGACCCACGATCACCCGGATCATTCCGCGGCCCTCCCGGCGATCCGGACACGGTTTCCTGATGCGGAGCTCGCCGCTGCCCGCGGGATGGCGGAAGTGAAGCTGCTTGAGAACTCGCGCGTCGGCCCGCTCACGGCGGTTTCGACCCCGGGACATGCGCCCGACCACTTCGCCTTCATCTGCGGTGACGTGGCGTTGAGCGGCGATGCGGTGCTCGGCGAGGGAAGCGTGTTCATCTTTCCCGATCCCGGCGCGCTGGCCGGATACCTGCGGGGGCTCGAGCGCCTGCGCAGCCACGACCTGAGGGCGTTGGCTCCCGGCCACGGCCCGGTGGTCGCTGACGTGGAGGCGAAGCTTGACGAATACATCGCCCACCGGCTCGAACGCGAGCGTCGGCTGGTGGCGGCCCTGCAGGCAGGAAAGCGCACCGTTTCGGAGCTGCTCGACGACGTCTGGGAGGACGCACCGGTGCCATTGCGCCCGGCTGCGGCGATCACGCTGGCGGCTCACCTCGACAAGCTCGCTGATGACGGACGGCTGCCCGATGGAGTCGAGCGGCCTAAGCCCTGGTGGTGAGACGCCGGCGCGCGAGTTCCATGGCTGCGGTCAGCGGCGTTGCCCGGGCCGCGTCCGCATCGTCGAAGATCTCTCGCAGGGTATCGCCGATCCCCCGCACGCGGCGGCGTGCGCCCGCCAGGTTGTAGCCCCCCGGCTCCTGCGCGATATTGATCAGGCCGCCGGCGTTGACGACGAAGTCAGGTGCCCACAGAATGCCGCGTGCCGCCAACACGTCGGCCACACGATCCTCGGCCAATTGATTGTTGGCCGCTCCAGCGACGATCTGGCAGCGCAAGCGAGGCACTGTCTCCTCGTTGAGCACCCCGCCCAGCGCGCACGGCACGATTACGTCGACCGCGGCCTCCAGAGCGCGGTCAGGGGCCATCCAGCGTGCCCCCAGCTGCTCGGCCAACTCACGCTTTCGGTTGTCGACATCGGCGAGCACCAGCCTGGCTCCCGCCCGTGCGCAGCGTCGCGCGACGCGTGAGCCGACGTGACCCAGGCCGATCACGCCGAGCGTCCGTCTGCGCAGGGACCCGGTGGCGAAGATTCGTTCGCAGCATGCGCGGATCGCCGCCTCGACCCCAAGGGCCGTGAACGGGCTTGGGTCCCCCGAGCCGCCGCGATTGCGGGCCAGCCCTGCCACGTGAGTGGTGCCCACGGCGATCGCGGCCATGTCGCGACTCGAGGTGCCGACGTCCTCCGCGGTGATGTAGCGCCCCGCGAGCGCTTCGACGGTCTCAGCGAAGTCCAACAGCGCGCCATGGCGACGCGCAGCCGACATTCGGATCCCCGCCGGCACCATGATCACGCCCTTCCCGCCGCCCAGCGGCAGGTCGGCCACCGCGGCCTTGTAGGTCATCGCGCGCGACAGTCGCAGCGCGTCGCGCAACGCCGCTCGCGCGTCCTCGTATTCCCACATCCGACAACCGCCGAGCGCGGGACCGCGAACCGTCGAGTGCACCGCCACGCAGGTGTAAAGCCCCGCGCGTGCGCCGCGGCGGAGCAGCACCTCCTCGTGGTCTAGCTTCTCGAGGTGGTGGTTGATCGGTGGAAATCGGTAGCTGGATGAACCGGTCGGGACGCGCCAGGCGTGCTCGCGGCACCCGGGTCGGACGGGATCGTGCCGGCGGTGGCTGACCCGCTTGGGTTGGCGGCGGTCCCACCCGGGCTGGCGCCGGCTCCGGCGGGACTCGCCGGACTCCCCACGGCGGTGCCCACCGTGCCGCTGGGACCGCCGCCGGAGGCGGGGACGCTCACGCCGGTGGATGACGCGGAGTCGCCGGCACCAACCCCGGCTGGGGTTGGGAGCGGGCCGGACGGCATGCCAATCAACCATGTGATGTCGGCCGAAGCAACGCCGGTCTGGGTGCTCAAGCTTGCGCCGCCGCTGGGGTTTGCTCCGGGACTCGTCGCGCCGGCGCCCCCCGAAGACGGGGCAGGGAGGGGTGGGCTGCTGCTCCGCGTGGCGTTGGAGCTCGCGTGCTGTACCGCAGCCGGGCCGCCCGAAGCCGCCGCGGAGGTGTCGGGCTCCGCGCCGTATGTGGTCAGCGCCGGGGCGAACACGGAGCGAGCGCCCACCGTCAGAGGGCCGGTGGCCTGGCTCGGCTGAGCTGCGATCACCGCGTGGGGGGCCTGGTGCTTGCCCAGCGGCGCGGCGATGTGCTGAAACTCGATGGCTCCCCCGGCCGTTACGGCGGCGGCAGCGAGCAGAGTCGCGATATGACCGGCCCCGCCCGCCAGCAGGCCGCTCGCCGCGGCCACGCCTCCGGCACCTGTCTCTTATACACA
>CAXMLR010000326.1:0-9429 GCA_964194275.1 uncultured Solirubrobacterales bacterium | reverse complement strand
GCCTCTACTCCGGCCAGTGCGTCCTCGAATACCGCCGCCGCACCCGGCTTCACTCCCACCGTCCGCGCTCCGGCCAGGAACGTGTCTGGCGCCGGCTTGCCCTTGAGCCCCTCGCGCTCGGTGACGTGGCCGTCGACTATCTCCTCGAACAGATCCAAGATCCCGGCGGCGACGAGCACGTCGCGGCAGTTCGTGCTCGAGGAGACGACGACGCGGCGCAGGCCGGCGTCACGTGCCGCCTTGACGTAGCGCACCGACCCCTCGTAGGGCTGGACCCCATCGTCGTGAATCAGTTTCAGGACGATCTCGTTCTTGCGATTGCCAAGGCCGTCGATCGTTTCCCCCCCCGGCGGATCGTCCGGGGCGCCCTGAGGCAGCTCGATCCCCCGGGACTGGAGAAACGAAGCAACCCCGTCGTACCGAGGTTTGCCGTCGACATACTCGTCGTAGTCGGCGACTGGGTCGAAGGCGACGAACTCTCCGCCCATGCGCGACGCCCGCTCGTGCAGGAACCCGTCGAACGTCTGCTTCCAAGCTGCGGCGTGGACCTTGGCCGTCTGCGTGAGCACACCGTCGAGATCGAACAGGCAGGCAGTGACTCCGTCAGGGAGACCTAGCATCGCTGCAGACCGTACCCGAGGACGAGGCTGGGCCGTTGCCGACCCGTGATCCGCGCCCGCTCACTAGCCGTATCGTGAGGAGATGACCTCTCGTGTGCAAGCCGGCACGACCGCGGTGCTCGGCCTCCGGATCGCCTACGGAGTCACGCTGATCATCGCCCCAGAACGCCTGGCCCTGCGCTGGCTCGGACCCGACTCCAGCCGCGCGCCGACCCAGGTTCCGCTGCGCGGGCTGGGCGCGCGAGAGATCGTGCTCCACACCGGCGCCCTCCTCGCGGCATTCCGCCACGCGCCCCTGCGGCCGTGGCTGGCGGCGAGCATCGCCGGCGACTGCGTCGACATCGCGGCCACCACGGCGGGACGCGATCAGCTGCCCGACGGGGCGCCACTCGCCACTGCGGTGGTGGCCGGCGCGTCCGCGCTGATCAGCGCCGGCCTGTTCGCGGCCCAGTGACCCTCGCCTGCGACAGGCTGGGGACAGGTCCCGCGCTGGTGTTGCTGCACCCGCTCGGTGCCGACCGCCGGGTCTGGGAGCCGGTGATCGAGCGGCTGGCCGCGCGCCGCGAGGTGATAGCGCTCGACCTTCCGGGTTTCGGCGAGTCCCCGCCGCTGGCGCAGACGCCCACCCCGGCCGCGCTGGCGAGTGCGGTGACCGCGCAGCTCGGTGAGATCGGCGTCGCGGCGCCGCACGTCGCCGGCAACTCGCTCGGCGGATGGGTCGCGCTTCAGATGGCCCTAGCCGGTCACGCCGCGTCGGTCACCGCGATCGCGCCTGCCGGTCTGTGGCCGGAGCCGCTGATGCCCAAGCGCGCGCTCGGGCGCACGCTGGCCCGGGCCGCGCTGCCGCTGATCGACGCGGTCCTCGCCGGAGCGCCAGGGCGCCGCGTGCTGCTCGCGGGAAGCGTCGCCGTCCCGGACCGCGTGCCGCCTCGCGCCGCCGCTCACCTCGTCCGCGCCTACGCCACCGCCCCCGGCTTCGCCGCGGTCAACCAAGCGATGCGCGCCCGGCGGTTCGTCGGGCTTGAGCGAATCCAGGTCCCGGTCACGCTGGCGTGGCCGGAGCACGACCGGCTCGTGGCCCGTCCGCACCGGCTGCCGCCCAACGTCCGCAGCCTCGTTCTTGAGGGTTGCGGGCACATCCCCATGTGGGATGACCCGGAGGCCGTGGCGCGAGTGCTGCTCGAGGGAAGCGAGGGCAATGTGCCCGCGACGCCGACGCTCAGCCAGTCGCCACACCGCTGAACACAGGGACTGACGCCCCGGTGGCAGCTGGGACGATCCCGCCACGGCGCAGCGGCTTGGCCAGGAGGATCTGGACTTCGTTGATCCGGCGCTCCGCGAAACCGGCCTCGCAGTAGGCGAGGTACAGCGTCCACAGGCGCCGAAAGCGCTCGTCGTAGCCGAGCTGCTCGAGCTCGGCGGTGTGGGCGATGAAGTTCTCTCGCCAGCGCCGCAGCGTCTCGACGTAATGCGGGGTCAAATCCTCGAAGTGGACCATCTGCAGGTCGGTGCGGCGGGCCACGCTCCGCGCGATCACCTCGGCCGAGGGCAGGCACCCGTTGGGGAAGATGTGAGTGTTGATGAATGACTTGGAGGCCTTCTCGACGTCGTAGGCCCGGTCATCGATGGTGATCGCCTGCAGGAGCATCGCGCCGTCAGGAGCGAGTAGACGCGAGCACTGGGCGAAGAAGGTGCCGAAGTGCTGCCAGCCGACCGCCTCGATCATTTCGACCGAGACGAGCTTGTCGTAGCGGCCACGCAGGTCGCGGTAGTCCTGGAGAAGGATCTCGACGCGGTCGCTCAGACCGGCTTGTGCAACCTTCTCCAGCGCGTATTCGCGCTGCTCACGGGAGATCGTCGTAGTCGTGACGTGGCAGCCGCGGGTGGCAGCGGCATAGACCGCCAACCCGCCCCAGCCGGTCCCGATCTCGAGCAGCCGGTCCCCCGGACCGAGCTCGAGCTTCTGGCAGATGCCCTCGAGCTTGGCCAGCGAGGCCTGCTCCAGCGTCATCCCAGAGCGCTCGAATACGGCGCACGAGTAGCTCATCGTCGGGTCCAACATCTTCGAGAACAGCTCGTTGCCCAGGTCGTAGTGGGCGGCGATGTCATCGCGGCTGCGCGCGCGCGTATTGCGCATCACCAGGCCGCGGACGTGCTGGAGCGGCGCGCGAATCGGCGTCAGCGCCGCGCGTACGCGATCGAGGAGGTGAACGTTGCGGGCGGCGAGACGGACTAGCGCCACGAGGTCAGGCGAGTCCCACATCCCGTCGGCGTAAGACTCGGCCAGGCCGCGGCTTCCGGACAGGAGCATCGCCCAGGCCTCCGGCGAGTGGACCTGAGCGGTGGCCGCCGGCGCGCCGGTGCCATAGACGCGGCGACGACCGTTCTCGACCACGACCAGGCTGCCCACTCGGATTTGTGAGAGGACGGCATGGATGGCCGCCCGGGCGATACGCGGGTTCATGCCGGCCCGGCTTTTGGGTGGGGATGGACCGCCACGCCACGCAGCTTCAGGGCCAGCGCGTGGCCGTAGATCAAAGCCAGGACTCGCAGCGTCGCCGCGGGATAGCGAGCGGTCACGGCAGCCAGCGAGGCGCGGGTCAGCTCCCGCCGGCGCATCGCCAACGTGGCGTCGAACGAGACCTGCTCTCCGTGGCGGCTCTCGATGTGGACCTCCAGCCGCTCCTCCGGCGCGCTCACGCGCCAGTTGTAGCGCTGGTTCATGCCCAGGAATGGCGACACGTGTAGTTGCTTGCGCGAGCTCCCGGTGACGGGCTCCTCGCCGCCGGCTCCGGCGCTCAGCACATAGGCGTGTCGCTCACCCCAGGGCGTGTTGGTCACCTCGGCGACCACGTGGGACAGCTGCTCGCCCGCGTGATCGAAGCAGTAGTAGAAGCTCACCGGGTTGAAGCAGTGGCCGTAGGTCCGCAGGTGGGTCAGCACGCGGATCGGGCCGTCAGGTCGAATGCCGCCGGTCTGGCGCTCCACCTCGTTTCTCACCGCGTCGGCAAGCGGGATCTGCCGATCGCCGAGGTAGTCGCCGCGGCGGAAGCGCACGAGGCCGGGGCGGCGGGCGAGCAGTCGTCCGCCGAGCAGCCGCGGCAACTCGTCCAGATCGATGTAGGCCAGGGCGATCCGGTGCCGGAATTCTCCGCGCCGCGTCTCGAAGCGCCGGTGACGGATCGCGCCCTCGAAGATGCAGCTGGTGCTCGGCCGCGCTGCGTGTCTCACAGCTGCGCCCCGAACCGCTCGCCGACCCGCACGGCACTGGCCACGCCGTCCTCGTGAAAGCCCCAACCCCAGTAGGCACCGCAGAAGTGGGTTCGGTTCTGACCGCTGATCTCCGCTACCCGCGCCTGCGCGCGCACCCCAGCGGTCGTGTAGACCGGGTGCGCGTAGGAGATCGTACGGATCACCTTCTCAGCAGCGATCTCAGCGGTGCGGTTCAGCGTCACACAGAATTCGGACTCTGCCCGCAGTGACTGCAGGCGGTTCATGTGGTAAGTGACGGTGGTGCGGTCGGTGGGGTTTTCCCGCAGGTGGTAGTTCCAGCTGGCCCACGCCCGCCGGCGCCGCGGCAGCAGGCTGACGTCGGTGTGCAGCACGGCTTCGTTGTGTTGGTAGGGGATCGCCCCGAGCAGCTCCCGCTCGGCACCGGTCGGGTCAGACAGCAGGGCCAGCGCCTGATCTGAATGAGTCGCGACCACGACCTGGTCGAAGGTCTCGGCCTCGCCGCCCCGTGCTTTGACCACGACGTGGTCGGCGGTGCGTTCGATCGACTGCACGGGTGAATTCAGTCGTAGCCGATCACGCCAGGGGGCGCTCAGCGCCTCCACATAGCGCGCCGAGCCGCCCTTCACGGTGCGCCAGTTGGGGCGGTCGCGGAAACCGAGCATTCCGTGATTGTCGAAGAACTCGACCATGAAGCGGGCCGGAAAACTCCACAGCTGATGGGGATCAGCGGACCAGACCGCCGAGGCCTGGGGAACGATCAGCCGCTCGACGAAAGGACGGGAGAACTTGTGCTCCTCCAGCCAGGCACCCAGTGAGGGTCCCTGTCCGCTGGGAAGATGCAGGAGCTCTCGGGCGACGCGGTTGAACCGCGCCAGATCGGCCACCATCCGATGAAACCACGGGGTCACCAAGTGGGCTCGCTTGGCGAACAGCCCGTTCGCAGAGCTTCCGCTGTACTCGAAGTCGCCGCGCCCGTCGCTGACACTGAAGCTCATCTCAGAGGGCTGCCAGGCCACACCCAGCCGGCCGAGCAGTCGTTCGAAGTTGGGGTAGTTACGGTCGTTGAACACGATGAAGCCGGTGTCAACGTGATGGGTCTGATTCGGGGTGTCGACCCTGATCGTGTTCGTATGGCCACCTGCGTAGGTACCAGCTTCGAAGACGGTGATCTCGTGCTCGCGGTGCAGCAGGTGTGCCGTGACGAGCCCGGACACCCCGGCGCCCACGACCGCGACCTTCATCGAGTCCAGATCCTGGCAAGTTTTCTCATCGCCTCATATTTCGTACCCGAGGGTCCAGCGGATCACCGCCCTCATAAGTTGAGATTTATCAATTCCAGCGAGTCATCGGCTACCGTTTCGGACCAGCACGGCACACCATCGAATCGACGAAGGAGTACCTGAGGATGCCCACATACGACGAACTTGCTCTCGGCGGCGCGGCGCTAACGCGCGATCGCACACGTGAAGTGTTCGGCCAGGTGATGGGCCTGGTTGCGCTCACCGTCGGCTGCACCGCGCTGGGTGCCTACATCGGGCGGAACCTCAGCGGCGGCACCGGCCTGGTGCTGTTCATCGGCGCTTTCGCTTGCATCTTCGGCCTCAACATCGCCAATTCGCGCGGACACGAGCAGCTGGCGATCGGATTGTTATTCGGGCTCGGGCTGATGCTCGGCCTGGCGGTCGGCCCCGTGCTGGCCGTCTACGCCAAGGCCCAGCCGTCAGTCCTGTGGCAGGCGGCGGGGGCAACCGCAGCGTTCACCGGCGCCCTCGGCGCCTATGGCTACGCCACCCGGCGCGATCTCTCCTCCTGGGCCCGCACGCTTCTTTGGGCGCTGGTCGGATTGATCGTGTTCGGGATCGTCGGGATCTTCGTCGCCATCCCGGGCGGCCACATCATCTATTCGGTGGCCGGCCTGGCCATCTTCGGCGCCTTCACGATCTTCGACTTCAACCGACTGCGCCGCGCCAATATGGGCAGCGCCGTACCGATCGCGGCCGGGATTTTTCTCGACATCTTCAACGTGTTCCTGTTCATGCTCTCGCTGCTGGGTGGCGGCCGCCGGTAGTCCTGGCCGCTAGGGTCACCCCTCGTCGTCGGCCACGTAATGTCGGCCGCCTGCTCGGTGCTCTCAGCCTCCGTCAGGCGCTGGTTTGCACCCTGACTGAGGTGCCATAAGCGACGATGTCGGTGAACTGCTGGCCGATCTCCAATGAGTCGAAGCGGACGGCGATGATCGCCTCTGCCCCCATCAGCCTGCCGTTTTCGATCATCCGATCGATGGCGTGGCGCCGCGAATCCTCGAGCAGCTGCGTGTACTCGGTGATCTCGCCGCCCCGCAGCGCCTTGAACGAAGCCGTGGCGCCACCGGTGAATCCCATGCTTCGCACCACCAGGCCATAACAGATGCCGAGGCTCACACGCCGTGACTCCGGGAAGCTCCAGCGCTGTGGTCATTGATAGCTCGGCCACTGACACGGCACCTGAGCACCTACCACCAGGTACCGTTTCCGGCCGATGACCGCGAAATCTCAGCTGCTGGCGCTGCTCAGCGGCGCGGTGTTGTTGGCCGGATGCGGAAGCAGCTCGTCCTCGAGCAGCGCTCCGGCGGCAACGTCGTCCACGACGGACGCGAGCGGGACCGCGAGCACCCAGAGCGCGGCTCAGATCGGCTTTGAGGGCGTGGCGATCGAGCCGGGAGCTGATCTCGCCTCCCCGGGCAGCACCCAGACCGGCGTCGTCGACGGCATCCAATGCGGCGCGACCGAGCAGCTCGTTTACCACATCCACGCCCACCTCTCGATTTACGTCAACGGATCCGGGCGGGCGCTTCCCGGTGGGATCGGGATCCCGAGCTCGCAGGTTCAGCAAACGGCTCAGGGCCCCGAGGCCGCAGGCGGGCAGTGCATCTACTGGCTGCACACGCACGCGCCAGACGGCGTCATCCACGTCGAGTCTCCGACGCGGCGGATCTACACCTTGGGCAACTTCTTCGACGAGTGGCACCAGCGGCTCAGCGCGGGCGAGGTCGCCGGCAGCAGCGGCAAGGTCACGGCGGTCATCGACGGCAAGTCGTGGACCAAGAACCCCCGCTCGATCCCGCTCGACTCGCACGCCGTGATCCAGCTGAGCGTGGGCACCCCGGTAGCGCCGTTTCACCCGATGTCCTGGACAGGTCTGCAGCTCTGAGCGGATCAGGTCGCTGACGCCGTGCCGTCCCCCTGACGCCGCCGTCGACGCCGCAACCGCTCGGCTCCGGCCGTTCCCAGCACCAGCAGCACGAGCGCGATCCCGACCGCCCAGCCGAGATCGCCGACAACATCGAGCACGGGCGGGCCCGCGTAGAATGCTCCCAAGCCGATGCCGCACGCCCAGATCGCCGCCCCCAGCGCGTTCAACGGAAAAAACAGCCGGGAGCGGGCGCCGTGGATGCCCGCCACCCACGAGGGGGAGAGCAGCACCGCGAACACTGGCCACCGGTTGAACACCTGTTCCCCACGAGCGATCGCCTTCAGCCGGAAACGCAGGAGCGGACCGGGAGAGGTCACCAACCTACGCCCCCCCTTAAGGCCCAGCAGCCACCCGGCCACCCCCCCGGTGCTGGCGCCGATCCAGGCCACCAGCAGCACCGAAACGATGTCCAGCCGATGCTGGGCGGCGAACACTCCGGCCGCAATCAACACGGGCTCCCCCGGTCCCGCCACACCGATCCAGCTGGCGGCTGCCGCCGCGGCAAGCGCCCAGTAGTCGATCGGCGCGCCGCGGAAATGGTGGTGTAGCCGCAATGACAGCGCGAGTAGGACGCTGGTCCGGAGAGCGGCGCCTAGGCGCAAGGGAACTGCTCCACGCCGCCGATCGTCGCATACGCCGGGGTTGGCCAAGCCGCAAGCAGTCCACCTGGACAGGCCGTGCGCTCGATCGTTGGCCCACGGGCCAATGCCCGCATCACCCCGTTGAAGTCAGGATTCGCTGCGATGGCCAGCGACATCATCGTCTCGTACGACGGGACCTCGAACGACGACGACGCACTGGCGCTGGGCAGGATGCTGGCGCGCACCGGAGCATCGCTGGCGCTGGCCTACGTACGCCACTCTCGCGAGTTCGACCCCCGGCGCGAGGAGCTCGCCCAGCACGACGCCGAACGCCGCCTCGAGCAGGGGGCCGTCTGGCTCGGCGACTCCGAGCTCGCGCGGCACATCGTCGTCAACGCGTCCACCTGGGAGGGCCTGGCCGCACTCGCCGCCAGCGAGGGCGCCTCGGTGATCGTGTTTGGGTCCGACTACCGCACGGCGCCAGGGAACGTCGTACCCGGTACGACGGCGCAGCACCTACTCGAGGGCGGCCCGGCGGCCATCGCCGTGGCACCTGCTGGCCTGCGCACCGACGTCGACGCCACGATCACCACGATCTCGCTGAGTGCTCAGGAGGCCGATCCGGCCGCGCAGCAGACCGCCTCAGAGCTGGCTGAGAAGCTCGGCGCCAGTGTCGTGGCGCAGGAGACCGGCGCGCAGCTGATCATCGTCGGCTCCCAAGCGGGAGCGGGCAACGGGCGGATCACTTTAAGCGGAGCCGCACGAGCCCGGCTCGGATCGGCGCGCGGAGCCGTCCTGTTCGTGCCCGCCGGGAAACCGGTTCTCCTGTAGCGGGGCCGGTTTTCCGCTCTGAGCGGGCAGGGTTTATCCCAATGTCCAGTACCCCTGAGCGAACCCTGGACGGGAGGCCATGTCTCAGCAGAGGGGCGCGTAGGAACATCTTGCCGAGATTGGGCTTTCCGGGCCCAGCCGCCTTTGGGCGGTGCCGCCAATCGAAACCGTCCCCAAATCGTCCCCCAGGACAAGGAGATCCAACTACATGTGGTCCGCCTATCCATCGTGGCTGAGCCCAGGAGACAACGCGTGGCAGCTGACTGCCGCCACGCTCGTTGGCCTCATGAGCGTCCCCGGCCTCGTGGTCCTCTACGGCGGCGTAATGCAGAAGCGTTGGTCGATCAACAGCATGATGTTGACCTTCGCCGCGTTCGCCGTGGTGCTCGTGGTGTGGGTGCTGTGGGCATTCAAGATGGGCTTCGGCTCGCCGTTCCATGGCATTTCCCACTCGGGGTTCTTCGGCAACTTCATCGGCAAGCCGGGATCCTCACTGGGGCATGCAGCAGAACAGGGGCAAGCAGCCATCCCCTTGGCCACGACGGGACCAGCATTCAAGTTCCCGCAGGCCTCGCTCGTGTACTTCCAGTTCGTGTTCGCCGGGATCACGCCGATCCTGATGCTCGGGTCTGTGCTCGGGCGGATCAACTTCAAGGCTTGGGTCCCGTTCGTGGTGCTGTGGATGACGTTCGTCTATGTCGTCAACGCCTTCCTGATCTGGGGCGGCGGCTTCTTCGCCCAGCACGGGGCCGTCGACTACTCAGGGGGGTATGTGATCCACCTGGCAGCCGGCGTCTCCGGCTTTGTCGCGGCGGCGGTGATCGGACCACGATTGCAGCGCGACCGCGAGATCGACGCACCTAACAACGTGTTGATGGTCGCGGTCGGGGCCGGCTTGCTCTGGCTCGGCTGGAACGGCTTCAACGGCGGGG
>CAXMLR010000325.1:0-3732 GCA_964194275.1 uncultured Solirubrobacterales bacterium | reverse complement strand
CCCGCCTCATCGGCGATGTCCGACACCCGGCAGGTGTGAAAGCCCTGGCGGGCGAACACACGGACCGCGGCGTCGAGGATCACCCGCCGCTTGTCGACCGTGGTCACCATCACCTGCCCCCCACGCCGATGTCCTGCGCTCGCCGCGCGAGCGAGGGCAGCTTCCGCCTGATCTCTCGGAGCCGATCAAAATCGAGCTCCGCGACGATCGCCGCCTCGGTGTCCGGAGCACTGGCCAGCACGAGCCCCCAGGGATCGACGATCATCGATCGCCCGCCGCACCGGTCCCCGGGCGGATGCGCGCCGATCTGGTTCGGCGCCACCACGAAGCACTGATTCTCGATCGCCCGGGCGCGCAGCAGAATCTCCCAATGATCGCGGGTGGTTGCGAGGGTGAAGGCGGCCGGCACCGAGATCACCTCGGCGCCCCGGATGGCGAGCGCCCCGTAGAGCTCGGGGAAACGGATGTCGTAACAGATGCTCATCCCCAACGAAACCACGCCCCCAAGCTCCGACAGCACGATCTCCTCCCCCGCTCGCTCGTGCTCGGATTCGGCGTACCGCACGCCGTCGATCTCGACGTCGAACATATGGATCTTGCGGTAGACAGCGCGGATCTCGCCGTCGGGACCGACGTGCACGCTCGTATTCGAGAACTTCGCCTCGTCGGGGCGGCGCTCGACGATTGACCCCGCGACGAGGTCGACCTGCAACTCGCGAGCCACGCTGCGGGCCCAGGCTATGCAGCGCCCGTCTAGGCCCTCGGCACCGTCAGCCATCTGCTCGGGGGTGCCGAGCACGCTCCATTTCTCCGGGAGCACGATCAGCTCTGCGCCGTGCCTCGCCGCCTCGCGCACGAGCCGATCGGCCACGGCGAGGTTGTGATCGCTGTCCTCGGTCGAGTTGAGCTGAACTGCGCCAGCACGCACTGAGCGTTGGCCCTCCACTTTGATTGACCAGTCAGTCAGGGATCCCGAAGGTGAAGCATACACGCGCCCCCAGGCATACGATCACCCAATCCGCCGATGAGCACGCCGCCCCTCAACGTAGCCGATCCATGCAGCGCGCTCCCGTACCGGGGGACGTTCGGATCCGCGCGGCCCGCCGCGCTGCAGTCGCTGGCGCTGCCTCCGCGGCCGATGCCCGCCCGTCAGGGCTCTCGCCCTCTGAAGAGCTGGCGATATGTCGGCGTCTACGGACCGGAGCTGATGCTGTGCATCGCTGCGGTCAGAATCGGCCCGGCCCGTCAGTGCTTCTGGGCCGTGTGGGATCGCGCTCGCCGCCGGCTGTACGAGCGCACCCGGCTCGGGCGTGGTGGCGTCGAGCTGAGCCACGGCCGGGCGCGGGTCACCGACGAGCACGTTGAGATCAACCTCGCGCTGGAGGAGACCGGCGGAGTGGAGACGGTGTGCGCGAGTGGCGCCAGCTACGCCTGGACCCGGAAGCAGGGTGGCGTCGCGGCCACCGGCACGGTGGTGATCGATGGCAGCCGACAGGCGCTGAACGCTCACGCCGTGATCGACGACACCGCCGGATACTACGAGCGCCACACGCGCTGGCACTGGTCGGCGGGGGTGGGCACCGCCGCGGACGGGCGGCCGGTGGCGTGGAACCTCGTCGAGGGGGTCAACGACCCGGAGGCGCGCAGTGAGCGCACCGTCTGGATCGACGGCCAGCCGCGGGAAGCACCAACTTCCCGCTTCGCCGCCGATCTCAGCGGCGTCGATCGGCTCCGGTTCGAAGCCGAGGCCACGCGCGAGCGCAAGGAGAACCTAGGGCTGATCCGGAGCGAGTACCGCCAGCCGTTTGGCGCGTTCTCCGGCGAGCTACCGGGGGGCGTCCGGCTCGCCCAGGGCTACGGGGTGATGGAGTCTCACGACGTCCGCTGGTGAGCGCGGCGCAGCGCGGCGAGCAGCAGCTTTGAGTGCATCGCCCCGATCAGATCGCGTAGCGGCTCGGCCCCGCTCGAGATGATCTCGAGCGCGCGTTCGACCTCGACCTCGCCAGCCAGACGGTCGAGCAGGACCCGGACCTCCTCTTCCACCAGCGGCTCGAGCGCCTCGCGGTAGCGCAGCGTGTCGTAGACGGTGAAGCCGATCGACGCCTCGTAGCCACCGGCGCGGAAGCGAGATATCGCCTCGATGATCGCCACGTCATCGGCGTCGTAGCCACGTGAGCTGGGCGTCAGCACACTGAGCTCCTCGAGCCGGCGCAGCACGTTCTGGGGCATGTCGTACCTCTCGCGCACCCGTGCCCGAGAGACGCGGCCCGTCTCCCCGGCCTCGATCGCCCGCTCGAGGATCCGGTCCTCGAGCTCGATCATCCGCGCGGCCCGAGCCGGGTCCTCGGCCATCACCTCGCGGATCACGCGCAGGGGCATGAATCGCTCTTCCTGCAGGCGTTTGATCAGCTGGATCGCCCCCACGTACTCCGGCGGGTAGTAGGCCATGTTCCGCGAGGTCCTGACGACCACCGCTTCGGAGCCGAGCAGACCCTCACGCAGATAGTGCTTGATCGTTCCGGCGCTGACCCCGGAGCGCTCGGCCAGCTCGGACATCTTGAGCATCCCGGCGGCGGCGCTCATCCGGTGAGGAAGGAGCCCTGTACGGCTCCGGCCGGCCCCGCGACCGCCCCGGAGTCACGCAGGGATGCGATTTCCTCCGGCGCGTAGCCGGCCGCGCGGAGAATCTGCTCCGTGTGCTCGCCGAGGGCCGGACCACCCGCTCGCGCCGGATCGGCCGGCGTACGGCTCAGCTTCACCGGCGCCCCGAGCAACCTCACGGGCTGCTCGGCACCGGGCTGATCGACCTCCACCACCATCTCTCGCGCGCGCACCAGCTCCGAGTCGAGCACCTCATCGAGCTCGAGCACCGGCTCGAGGCAGCAGTCGTGCGCAGAGGCGAACCGCCGCCAGTCCTCACGCGTCCGCGCGGCGAACACCTCGCTCACCGACCGGTGGGCCTCGGATCCGGGCGGATCGAAGGCGTGGTCGAGCAGGTCCTCGCGCCCCACCCCCTCGCACCAGGCCCGCCAGAACTTCGGCTCCAGCGCGCCCAGCGTGACAAAGCCGTCGGCGCACCGGTACGGGCGATAGCACGTGAGCGAGCCGGCCAGTTGCAGCTCGCCGCGGCTCGGCGCGCGGCCGGCGGCAAACGTCTCGGCGGCCACCAGCGCCAGCCACGACAGTGAGCCGTCGAACATCGAGCAGTCGACGAGTTGACCCTCGCCCGATCGCTCGCGTTCGCGCAGGGCGACGAGGATCCCGATCGCGCCCATCAGCGCACCGCCACCGATGTCGGCGATCTGTCCGGAGGCCTGCATCGGCGGCCCGTCGGCGTCGCCGGTCAGTCCCAGCAGCCCGTTCAGTCCCAGGTAGTTCATGTCGTGACCGGAGCGGTCGCGGTTGGGTCCGTCCTGCCCGTAGCCGGTGATGGCGCAGTAGACGAGACGTGGATTGACCTCCCGCAGCTGGTCGTAGCCGACGCCGAGACGGTCGAGCACGCCGGGTCGGAACGACTCGAGCAGCACATCCGCGTCGCCGGCCAGTCGCAGCAGCACCTGTTTGCCGCGCTCGTTTTTCAGATCGATGCGGATCGAGCGCTTGCACCGGTTGAGGGCCAGAAACAACGCCCCCCGGGCCGTCTCCTCGGCGCCTTCGTAGTACGGCGGCGACCAGCGGACATAGTCACCCATACCGGTGTCCTCGACCTTGATCACGTCGGCCCCGAAGTCC
>CAXMLR010000324.1:0-7382 GCA_964194275.1 uncultured Solirubrobacterales bacterium | reverse complement strand
CAGGGCGCGCTGATCGGCTCGTGCGCGGCGCTTGACCTCGGTGGCGCCGCGCCCTTCGGACTGTGGGCCGAGCTGATCTCAGAGCTCGGCCCCGGGCTGCGCCGGCCGCCGCCGGATGCCGCCTGGCCCGACGACGTGACCCGTCTGGCGCCCGAGTTGCAGGCACGGTTTGAACGGCCGGCGCCCGACCGTCCCTCCGCCACGCCGGACCTGGAGCGAGCCCGGATGTTCGAGGCCGCCGTGGCCCTGGTCGAATGGGCAGCGCAGGACCGGCCGCTGCTGCTTCTGCTCGAGGACATCCACATCGCCGATGCCTCCAGCTTGGAGCTGATCGGCTACGTCGCGCGCCGGATCGTCAGCCTGCCGGTGCTGTTCGTGCTGACGCGCCGCGAGCTCCCGCGGGCCGACAGCGCCGACCGGTTGGAGCACGCGCTGAGCGCGCGGGGAATGCGGAGCGACCTGGCGCTCGGCCCGCTCGTGCCGGCGGCGGTGGCGCAACTCGCCCGCGCCGCGGCGACGCTCGGCGAGCACGACGTGGCGCGCGTGGTGCAAACCGCCGAAGGCAATGCGCTGCTGACCGTCGAGACGGCGCGCGCGCTGTCCCGCGGCGAGCACGAGCCGTCGGCCAGCCTGCGGGGGGCGGTCCGCGGTGCGTTCGGCTCGCTGTCGGCCGACGGGCGCGGTTTTGCCGAGTTCGCGGCTGTCGCCGCGCGTGAGCTCGAACGCGTCGAGGTGATGGCGTTGCCGATCAAGGACCCGACCGGTGCCGCCACCGGCGCGCTGGAGAGCGGCCTGCTGGTCGCCCGCGGGCGGCGGGTCGGCTTTCGCCACGCGCTGCTGCGCGACGCCGTCTACGCCGACCTGCCCGAGCCCCGGCGCGCCGCGCTGCACGAGTCCTGGGCCGAGACTCTGCTGCGCTGCGAGCGCGCGGGCAGCGTGCCGCGCGCGGCCGAGGTCGCGCGCCACTTGCGCCTCGCCGGACGCGACGCCGAGGCCGTGGAGCAGCTCGCGCGCGCGGCCGGCGATGCCCGCCGCGTGGCGGCTCTGACCGAGGCCGCGGACTACCTGCACGAGGCCCTGTCGATGGCGCCGGGGCAGTCCGATCTGCTGCTGGAGCTGGGTGACGTCCAGGCCTGGCGCGCCCTGCGCGGCGAAGCCGAGGAGGCGTTCCAGCGGGCCCTGGGATCGCTGGCGGGCGCGCCCGCGCTCGAGCTCGCGCGCGCCTGGTTGCGCCGCGCGCGCTGGTATCACGGCACGATCTGCGTGCCCGACGCCGTGCGCCAGAGCTGTGTCGAGGCGCTGGCGCTGCTGGACGCCGCCGGCGTGCAAGCGGTCCCCGAGCGCCGCGAGGGGTTGGCCGCGCTGGCCTGGGCCGAGGCGATCGCCGGCAGCGTGGCGGAGGCCGAGCGGTTGCTGGCCGCGCTGCAGGAGCTGATGGCCGGCGCCAGCTCCGACGACTTCTCCACATACGACATCGGGCACGCGCGCGCGCTGGCGGCGATGCGGAATGGGAACTTTGAGGATGCCTACGCACCGTCGATTGCCGCGGGCGAGGCGATCGCCCGCGCCGGCCGCCCTGATCTGGCCTACGGATGCTGGGCAAACGCCGCCGGCTCCGCCGCGGCTGCGGGTGACTGCGAGCGGGCACTGAGGTTCCTTGACCGCGGCGCGGCCGCGCTGGCGAACACCGGCCTGGCGATCGTGGAGCTTCACCTGCTGGCGGCGCGTTCGTTCGTGCTGCTGCGGATCGGAAGGCTCGACGAAGCCCGCGCTGCGGCCGACACTGCGGCCGGGCTGGCCGAGCGCCTGGGTGATCCCGAGCTTCTGGCGATGGCCGCTCACGATCGCGGTCTGGTGGCCCTGGCCAGCGGCGATTTCGGGAAGGCCGCTGAGCTGCTTGAGGCGGCCCTGGCCGGCGCGGCGATGATCAGCCGTCCGCTGACTCGTCTGGCGCGTGCGGAGGCACTCGCGCGAGCCGGTCGGCTCGACGAGGCGCGGGGCGAGCTGCACGAGACGGTGCTGGAGCCAGTACGGTCAAGCGACTTTCCTGAGACGCTCGTTCCCCGCCTGGCGCGCGTGCAGGGCTTGATCGCCGCGCAGGCGGGCGACCACGAGCTGGCCATCCGCCGCTCGCAGGAGGCCGTTGACGGCTGGCGCAGCCAGGTGTCACGCCTGACCAGCGGCTACAGCATGACCGCGGTCCTCACCGACCTCGGCCGCCCAGTCGTGGGGTTGATCGAGCCCGCGCGCGAGCTCGAGCGCGCGAAGCGCGAGCTCGAAGCGCTCAAAGCCACCGGACAAGGAGTCCCTCATGCCGTCGTTTCATGACAGCGCCAACGCTCAGGCCCCACCCGAGGAGGTCTGGAAGCTGCTCTACGACCCCGCCCGGTTCCCTGACTGGTGGGCGGGCATCGGCAACGTCGATGCCGGGGAGAACGGCGCCTACACGATGTACCCGGAGGGCTATCCCGACTTCCCGATGGCGCAGCTGCTCGACACCCAGCGCGATGCCCAGCGCGTGACGGTCTCCTGCCTGGTGTCAGATCTGCGCTTCGAGTGGCGCCTGGAGTCGCTGGACGAGGGTGCGTCGACCCGGATCACCGTCGATGTCGAGATCCCCGAGGCCGAGGCCAAGCGGCTCGAGAATCAGCGGGAGACGATCCGGGCCTCGCTGGATGCGCTGGCGGCGCTGGCCGGCCGCAGCTGACCCGGATCTCTGGCCACGCGGGGTCGAGCTCTGCTTTGACGGTCGATTGACGGACCGGTCACGGGACTCCCTCGAAGCTGCAGCGGTCAAGTTCGATCCGCCCACCGGGCAGAAGGAGCACCACGATGGCCACCACGGGAATCGATGAAACCAAGCTGGACGCCTTCATGGGCCAGTTCGTGCAGGATCTCGGGGCCGCGCTCAGCGTCGCCACCGTGATGATCGGCGACAAGCTCGGTCTGTACAAGGCGATGGCCGACGGGGAACCGGTCACGCCGGCCGAGCTCGCGCAGCGCACCGGCACCGACGAGCGCTACGTGCGCGAATGGCTGTCCAGTCAGGCGGCCAGCGGTTACGTGACCTACGACCCCGAGAGCCGGCGGTTCGCGCTCCCGCCCGAGCAGGCGCTGGCGCTGGCCCTGGACAACAGCCCGGCCTTCATTCCCGGCGCGTTTCAGCTCGCCGCGGCCTTGATCAAGGACGAGCCGACGATCACCGAGGCGTTTCGCAGCGGCGACGGGGTCGGCTGGCACGAGCATGATCACGATCTGTTCTGCGGCACCGAGCGGTTCTTCCGCCCAGGCTACATCGCCAACCTCGTCCCGAGCTGGATCCCGGCGCTGGAGGGCGTCGATGCCAAGCTCAGGGCCGGCGCCCGTGTCGCGGACATCGGCTGCGGTCACGGCGCGTCGACGCTGATCCTGGCCGAGGCGTATCCGCGCTGCGAGATCGTCGGCTTCGATTACCACGCCGAGTCGATCGAGCGGGCGCGGGCCGCAGCGCGCGCGAGCGGGGTCGGGGACCGCGTCAGCTTCGAGGTCGCGTCGGCCAAGGAATACCCGGGGTCCGGGTACGACCTGGTGGCGATGTTCGACTGCCTGCACGACATGGGCGACCCGGTGGGCGCGGCCGCTCACGTGCTGCACTCGCTGGACCCCGACGGGACCTGGCTGATCGTTGAGCCGTTCGCCAACGATCGCCTCGAGGACAACCTCAATCCGGTCGGCCGCGTGTTCTACTCGGCCTCGACGATGGTCTGCACGCCCGCCTCGCGTGACCAGGAGGTCGGCCTCGCGCTCGGCGCTCAGGCCGGCGAGGCCCGGCTGCGCGCGATCGTGACCGAAGGCGGGTTCAGCCGCTTTCGTCGCGCTACGCAAACGCCGTTTAACCTCGTGCTCGAGGCCCGCCCATAACCGCCGGCTGGGTCGGGCGCGTCCGCATGCGCGCCCGATCTGCCGCTCGCCCGCTCGGGGGATATCGGTCCGGGTGAGGCTCCCGCAGCTGGCCCTGTGCGGGAGGGGGCCGTTCGCTGGCGACGTCGTCGCGGTCGTGGCCTCCAAAGCCGACCGCGAGCATCCCACGAGCGTCGGGCAAGTCCTAAGTGCGCGGAAAGCGCGACTCGTCGGACGCTCCCTTTCGGCCTTCGGCCGACACGCAGCGGACGAGCGCATCGGCGACGCTTCGATCGTGCCGATAGCCGGCGCCGGGCGAGCGCTTCGCCGCGAACGCGATCGTCATTCGCACGATTGCAATCGCGTCAATCCGATTATCGGCATGGCGCTCGGTATGACGATCGCCGACGGCGACTCAGGGGCGAGCTTGGCGTGATCGCTTCGCCTGTCGGCCCCTCCGTAGCCGACGAGCGCTTGGACGGCAGTGGAGCGGTGTCCGCGGCTGGGCGCGGACAGAGCCTCCCCTCCAGTCTGTGTCCTCGCCGGACCGGCGACCGCCAAGACGACGAGTGCACCGCCAGTGGCTCGCGACCTCGCTGCCGAAAGTCTGCCGAAAGTCATGTCCGATCTGGAGCGTTCTCCAGCGTCCCCGAGCGGTTCGTAGCCCCAGCAAACGTGCGAAATCACCAGTGATCGCGGGGTAGGGCCCCGACTTCGAATCCCGGTAGCGGTACTTCAGAACCCCCGTGTTGACGGGGGTTTCGTCGTTCGGGGGCTCGTGCGCCACAGTGTGCGCCACAGTCGGGATCGGCTTAGGAGGGTTTAGGTAGGCGTCCAGTCGTTCTCTGGCCTGCTCTTCGCCGCCCGGGACCAGGTGCCCGTAGCGATTCCAGGTCTGGCGAATGTCACCGTGGCCGGCCCAGGTTGCGATCTGCTTCCAGTCAAGGCCGGCGGCGATGAAGTAGGAGATCGCGCAGTGGCGAGCCTCGTGCGGCGTGATCGGCTCGAGGCCGGCTGCCTCCCATGCTTTGTTGGCACGGGCGCGGATCGTGGAGGCGTAGAAGACCTCGGTCGAGGTCCGGCCGAACACGAGGTCCGGGTGTTGCGGCCTGGTCCGGGGTCGATGGCTGGCCTGAGCTGGCTGGCTCGGTGTGGGCCGTCGCCGTGGATCCGTGGCGGTATGCGATGGGCTGGAGCGAGGTGGCGGCGAGAAGTCATGCTCGGCGGTTGGAGCGCGAGGGCTGGCTTGAGCGGTGTCCGATGACCTGGGGTGAGGGTTCGTTGTTCCTGGCGACCCGGAAGGGGTGCCGTTGATTCCAGCTTCGACGCCGGCGGCGACGTGGTGGGCGCACGACTGCGCGTGCGCGTGGGCGGCGGCGTGGCTGACCGTTCGTGGCCGGTCGTTTCTCGGCCAGCGAGAGGTGCTCAGCCGTCCCGAGTGGTCGGGTCAACTGCACTGGCAGGATCGCAACAGCTTCAAACGCTCCGGTCACCGACCGGACCTGGTGGCGTGGCGTGACTCGTCGACGTTTGCGATCGAGGTGGAACTCGCCGGCAAATCGCGGCCCCGGCTGGACGCGATCCTGAAGCTGCACGACGCCTGGATCCTCGGCGGCAATACAGGCGGGGTGATCTACATCTGTGGCGACGAGGAGGGACAGCGGCGCGTTGAGCGCTCAGCTAACCGGGTCGCGCCGTTCGGGCGCAAGCTGCGGCTTGAGCTGCTGGACACGACAAGGAGCAGACGGTCGCCGCCTACGAAGCCGGTCGTGCCGTTGGGGCTTCCGCCGCGCCGGCACCGATGCTTGGTGGTCATGGCCGCTGACAAGCGAAAGCTGAAAGCGAAGGGCAAGAGTCCGGTCGCGAAGGAGACGCAGGCTGCCGCAAAGGACTCGGGTCCTCCGTATCGCGTGGTGTGGCATCCGGAGGCGGAAGCAGAGCGCGACGCCTCTTGGCCGCCCGAGGAGGCGGTCGCGATGCTCCACGCCGTTGAGAAGCTCGAGGCGGTGGGCCCGCGGCTTGGGAGCCCACATTCCAGCTCAGTTCAGGGCGACGCGGGCCAAGGCCTGCGCGAGCTTCGACCGCGTGCCGGTCGCAGCCGGTGGCGTCCGATCTACCGCCGCGTCAGCCCGTCCACGTTTGTGATCCTCGCAGTCGCACCGGAGGCGCAGATCGACTCCCGCGGCTTCGACGCCGCTGTCAGGCGAGCAGTCGAGCGATTCGGACAGCTCGAACTCGCTTGAGGTCCGGCCTGGAATTGCCGATAACAGGCGTGTTATCATGAAGCCTATGAAGCTAAGCGAGATGAAGACCAACGACGAGCTGATCGCAGAGCAGCTCCGCACTGACCCGGAGTTCCGCGCTGAGTGGGAGCGGACGGCGCTTGCACGTGCGGTGGCGGTCGCCATCGTCCGATACCGCGCCGACCACGAACTCTCGCAGCGTGAGCTTGCCGAGCGCCTCGGCATGAAGCAGCCCCAGGTGGCCCGTCTGGAGCTCGGAGAGGTCAATCCGAGCATGGAGACGCTCATGCGCGTCTCGGCGCAGTTGGGCATCGAGTTCACGATCGACGTCCGCCCGGCCGGGGCCACGGTGCACAACGTCACGAAGCGGGCGCAGGCCAACGACCTCGTCGGCTCGGTTCGCACCAGCGAAGCCGAGGTTCTCGTCGCCGCGCGATAGGAGCAGGCTTCACGCCTGCGGGGGGTCACGCGAACGCCGTGACCGCATCGCGCTGCGACCGGCGACGCTACTGACCTCGCGCGCGATCGAGATCGGGGCCAAGCGGAAGCGCCGCCAGGCGTCTGCGCGCGCCAAGCGGTCGCCCGAGGACTGTCAGTGATTCCGACTTCAGGGGCGCGAGCTAGAAGTCGCGACAGACACGCATCTGGCGAGCAGGAGGGCCGAGGTCCGTGGGGTCTCCGCGCCCTGATCTTGTCTCGGCACGGGTGTCCGACCCTCCGCGTCATCGCCTGGTGCCGTCGGCCTCGCATCAGAGCCGCCGACCGGGTCAGCATTTGCATGTCACGCATTGGAGGCTGTCACGCATTGGAGGCACTCGCTCGACCGCCCCGCTGCCCCGCTGAGCCGCGGCCCGTGGCTCGCTGACGGCTCTGTGCGACAGATGTCGTCGACCTAAGCGGAGGCCCGGCCGGCTCGTCGTGGTCGGCTCCCGAGTTGTGCGGAGGCCTGGGCTAGGCGGTTGCTGAGGCGAGCAGCACCACGTTCGAGAAGCTCAGCGGCTTCGAGCCACCGCCGGCATCCGCTGCTGCCTGCGTGATCGCGTTCCAGGCCTCTTCCTGGGCCTCGCCTGCGTGCTGCTCGATCATCGCCCGGATCGGGGCGGAGATCGCCCTGATGTAGGCGGTGAAGTGCTCCGGGGAGTCGAATTCGAAGGTGACCTCGTCCTGCTCCACGGCGACCTTCGAAAACCCACCTCCTTTGAGCAACCCGCCGATGGCAGCGGGGGTGGGCTGGGAGAGGGGGCCGGGCGTTCCGGCGCC